>NZ_JAPVZI010000009.1:0-102172 GCF_041432315.1 Streptococcus sp. 27098_8_76
TAAAGGTCCTTTGAAAATGATCTCACCAGGGCGTGTCTTCCGTCGTGATACGGACGATGCAACACACAGTCACCAATTCCACCAAATTGAAGGCTTGGTTGTTGGGAAAAATATCTCTATGGCAGACCTTCAAGGAACCCTTCAGTTGATTGTCCAAAAAATGTTTGGTGAAGAGCGTCAAATTCGTTTGCGCCCATCTTACTTCCCATTCACAGAGCCATCTGTTGAGGTGGATGTTTCTTGCTTCAAGTGTGGTGGAGAAGGCTGTAACGTATGTAAGAAAACTGGTTGGATCGAAATTATGGGTGCCGGTATGGTTCACCCACGTGTCCTTGAAATGAGTGGTATCGATGCGACTGTTTACTCTGGATTTGCCTTTGGTCTTGGACAAGAGCGTGTAGCTATGCTCCGTTACGGAATCAATGATATCCGTGGATTCTACCAAGGAGATGTCCGCTTCTCAGAACAGTTTAAATAAGATTGAAACCTGAAACACAGTCCTAGTCAGCTACTCTTGACGAGAAATGGTGAGGACTGACTCGAAGAAAAAGAAAGGAATTGAAAAGGTCTTACTTGGTGGGACCTTACAATTAGAATTATGCTTGTATCTTATAAATGGTTAAAAGAATTGGTGGACATTGATGTGCCATCGCAAGAGTTGGCTGAAAAAATGTCAACTACAGGGATCGAGGTAGAAGGTGTCGAATCACCTGCTGCTGGTCTCTCAAAAATTGTCGTCGGTGAGGTCTTGTCTTGCGAAGATGTGCCAGAAACTCACCTCCATGTTTGTCAGGTTAACGTTGGCGAAGAAGAAGCACGTCAAATCGTCTGTGGTGCCCCAAATGTACGTGCTGGTATCAAGGTTATGGTGGCTCTTCCAGGAGCTCGCATCGCTGACAACTACAAAATCAAAAAAGGAAAAATCCGTGGCTTGGAGTCACTTGGGATGATCTGTTCCCTTGGTGAATTGGGAATTTCTGACTCAGTTGTACCTAAGGAATTCGCAGATGGCATCCAAATCTTGCCAGAAAATGCCGTTCCAGGTGAGGAAGTCTTCTCATATCTAGACTTGGATGATGAAATCATCGAACTTTCTATTACACCCAACCGTGCAGATGCCCTTTCTATGCGTGGAGTGGCTCACGAAGTGGCAGCTATCTATGATAAGGCAGTCAACTTTAAAGAATTTACTCTAACAGAAACTAATGAAGCTGCGGCAGATGCCCTTTCTGTCAGCATTGAGACAGACAAGGCGCCTTATTATGCAGCTCGTATCTTGGACAATGTGACCATCGCACCAAGTCCACAATGGTTGCAAAATCTCCTCATGAACGAAGGAATCCGTCCAATCAACAACGTAGTGGACGTGACCAACTACATCCTTCTCTACTTTGGTCAGCCTATGCATGCCTTTGACTTGGATACCTTTGAAGGGACTGACATCCGTGTACGTGAAGCGCGTGCTGGTGAAAAATTGGTGACCTTGGATGGTGAAGAACGTGACTTGGAAACAAATGACCTAGTCATCACTGTCGCAGACAAACCAGTAGCTCTTGCAGGTGTTATGGGTGGTCAAGCAACAGAAATCTCTGAAAAATCTAGTCGTGTTGTCCTTGAAGCGGCTGTTTTCAATGGCAAATCAATTCGTAAGACTAGTGGTCGCCTCAACCTTCGTTCTGAGTCATCTTCTCGTTTTGAAAAAGGGATCAATGTGGCAACTGTTAACGAAGCCCTTGATGCGGCGGCTAGCATGATTGCAGAACTTGCAGATGCGACGGTGCGCAAAGGCATCGTTTCAGCGGGTGAACTTGATACCTCTGATGTGGAAGTTTCTTCAACTCTTGCTGATGTTAACCGTGTCCTCGGAACTGAGCTTTCATATGCTGATGTAGAAGACGTCTTCCGTCGTCTTGGCTTTGGCCTTTCTGGAAATGCAGATAGCTTTACAGTCAGCGTCCCACGCCGTCGCTGGGATATCACCATCGAAGCGGACCTCTTTGAAGAAATTGCTCGTATCTATGGATATGACCGCTTGCCAACCAGCCTTCCAAAAGACGATGGGACAGCTGGTGAATTGACTGCGACACAAAAACTCCGCCGTCAGGTTCGTACTATTGCTGAAGGAGCAGGTTTGACAGAAATCATCACCTATGCTCTAACAACTCCTGAAAAAGCAGTTGAGTTTACGGCTCAACCAAGTAACCTTACTGAACTCATGTGGCCAATGACTGTGGATCGTTCTGTCCTCCGTCAAAATATGATCTCAGGTATCCTTGATACCGTTGCCTACAACGTGGCTCGTAAGAATAAAAACTTGGCCCTTTACGAGATTGGAAAAGTCTTTGAACAAACAGGTAATCCAAAAGAAGAACTTCCAAATGAAATCAACAGTTTTGCCTTTGCCTTGACAGGCTTGGTTGCAGAAAAAGATTTCCAAACAGCAGCAGTTCCAGTTGATTTCTTCTATGCTAAAGGAATCCTAGAAGCATTATTTACTCGCTTGGGAATAGAAGTGAGCTATACAGCTACAGCTGAAATTGCAAGCCTTCATCCAGGTCGTACAGCAGTCATTTCACTCGGTGACCAAGTTCTTGGTTTCCTCGGTCAAGTGCATCCAGTAACTGCTAAGGCCTACGATATTCCAGAAACTTATGTGGCTGAGCTCAACCTTTCAGCCATCGAAGCTGCGCTTCAACCTGCTGTTCCATTTGTGGAAATCACGAAATTCCCAGCAGTCAGCCGTGACGTTGCCCTTCTCCTCAAGGCAGAAGTGACTCATCAAGAAGTTGTAGATGCTATTCAAGCTGCCGGCGTGAAACGTTTGACAGATATCAAACTCTTTGACGTCTTCTCAGGCGAAAAATTGGGACTTGGTATGAAGTCGATGGCTTATAGCTTGACCTTCCAAAATCCAGAAGATAGCTTGACGGACGAAGAAGTAGCACGCTACATGGAAAAAATCCAAGCATCGCTTGAAGAAAAAGTCAATGCAGAAGTGCGTTAAGTTATTAGAGTTTGAAATGAAAGTTTAGACTTAAACATAAAAAACGAATAAAACTAGTTTTCTAGACGGTTAGAATTCTATTTTGTTCGTTTTTTGTTTTTAAATCTTAGGTCTTGTTAGTGTGAATGAAGCTGTTCTTATATACTTTCTTGATTTCGCTTTTATAACTGTTTAAGACTACAGTAGATTGAAATAAACTGCGAACAAATCTATTGGGGAATTCAAACAAGTTTATAGCAATGTTTTAGAAGTTTCAATGTGCTGTTTCAACTTCGGCATGAAATAAAATCTAAGTGTATTTTTATTTTTCTGTCTAATAAATCAAAATACTTGATTTATTAGCATAACAATGATAAAATTAAGTCGGAAACAATTTATAGGTTACAATCTTAGTTAATATATATATATATATATATATTAACTAAGATTGCCGTTTTCACTAGTTTAATAGATAATAAAGGAGTCTTTATAGATGGGAAAAAATCATTCTATGAGTCGAGTAGAACGCTCACGTCGTGAGAAGGTAACTCGTTACTCTGTCAGAAAAGTAAGTTTTGGTGCGGCCAGTGTGGCGGTCGCAGCATTTTTCATGTTTTTGGGAAATGGTGCAGTGTATGCAGTAGAACCAAATGTAACAGCAACAGGTTCTGCCCTAGCAGCTACTCCAGCAAATAATCAGTTGGATGAAAATTCTGGTGCCAGTGACTCGACTGTTCCGAAAGCTCAAGCAGGCACAACTACTTCAAAACCTGCTGACTCAAGATCAACATCAGTGGAGTCAGCTCCTGCTTCAAAAGTTCAAGACGAAACACCTGCTTCAACTCCTGTTGCTGAATCAGCATCCGTAACTCCAGCTCCTGCTTCAGCAACAGAAGAAAAATCAACAAAGAAAAACACTGAGGTGCCATCTACAGAAGCAAATAGCGTAGAAAATAAAGAACAAACAACAGTAAAAACTGAAGAGACATCTACTACATCAGCAGCAACAACAGAAAGCAACAAACCAAAATTACGTAAAAAACGTGCTGTAGATGCTAGTCCAACGGCAACGACAGATACTGATCCAGCTGCGAATCAAGTGTATACAGCGCCACATGTAAATGCAGGGCTAGATGAATTAAAAGAAAAACTCCAAGAATTACCAAGTGCAATTCAAAATAATACCAAAGTCAATAATATGGATGAAGTAGGAGCGACAACTGGACTTGAAGCTGGTAAAGTAAAAGAAATAACGGAATTTGGTGGTTGGAGAGCTGTATCTTCTGATGGACAGCAAGGTAGATTTGCAATTGCAAGAAAGACAGACCGAGACGTATTTCCTGTTGAAACAATTAATACGACAAATAATCAATATGACACCAACAGACAGGTTTGGCTGAGAGAACAGTCGTTTGATAGAACTAGTAAATATATGCTTTTTCTAACGAAAGTTAGATCTTATAAAAATAGTACAGAAACAGCTTATGATAACTCTAAATATGTAAGAGTTGGGGAAGGGGGAGCTTCTACTGCAAAAGCTGTCAAAGGTTTTCAAGGTATTGAGAAAACGTTTCGTGCATATTCTTCAAACGATGGTTCTAGAATAAAAATTGCTTTTAAAACAGGATACTCTGGAGATATTAACAATACTAAAGCAGGATATAAGGTCGAAGTTTATTCGATTGGACAAGATGGGGCAGAAAGTAGTATTTATACAACTACATTTTATCCTCAAAATAATGTGAAAGATAAAGATAAAACGGTTGTTGCAGCTAACGATGGTACTACGAGAAATGACAGACTAAATGCTAATGGATTGACAGAAAATCAAGTGAATGAAAAATTAGCAGAGGAGAA
Source organism: Streptococcus sp. 27098_8_76 (assembly GCF_041432315.1). Classification (GTDB taxonomy): domain Bacteria; phylum Bacillota; class Bacilli; order Lactobacillales; family Streptococcaceae; genus Streptococcus. Next base: position 4,841 of record NZ_JAPVZI010000009.1, read on the forward strand.
CAATAAACCTAATGGTACAGGAGGTTCTTTTACTAGCCGTGATATAGAACTTCCAAAGGGTGCAGTTTCATATAAAGTACGAATTAGTAATGCAAACGATAAAGAAGTGGGGCTTTCTTATCAATCTCCGTATTTAGGTTATGCACTTCCAGTTACTGGTGTAGATTTTTCAATTGAACAAGATACAAAAAATGTTGCGAAGAATTTACTACAAAGAATATATAATAAATTAATAGAACAAAAATCAGAAGATACTAAGTGGTCTACTCCTGAAACTAAGGATGCTTATGAAACAAAATTGACTGAGATTAAGAATTTACTTAGTTCAGAAATAAGTACCACAAGTAAGTATAAAGAATCTGCTAAGTCACTTATTGAAAAATATAACTCTTTGAACAATAGAGATACAATTGTTGCAGCAGCGAAAGCCGCAGTAGCCGCAGCCTTAGCCGCAAAAGAAAAAGCGATTGAAGCGAACAGCAAACTTTCAGAAGCAGAAAAAACAGCAGCGAAAGCAGAAGCTAAGAAAGCCGCAGATGACGCAACGAAAGCGATTGAAGCCGCTAACGATCAAGATGGCGTAGACGCAAAAGAAACTGCTGGAACAGGGGCAGTAGCTGCAATCAACCCAGTAGGAAAAGATAATGCGAAAGCCGCAGTAGCCGCAGCCTTAGCCGCAAAAGAAAAAGCGATTGAAGCGAACAGCAAACTTTCAGAAGCAGAAAAAACAGCAGCGAAAGCAGAAGCTAAGAAAGCCGCAGATGACGCAACGAAAGCAATCGATGCAGCTACAACTCAAGCAGAAGTAGATAGAATTCTTCGTAATGACATTTACAAAGATGATGCAGCAATTAATGAAGTGGAAGCATTTGACTTATCATCTCTATTAGTCAATGGATTCGTCTCTGTTAAACAAGGAGAAACTTTAACAGATCAAGAAGTGTTATCTAAAGTAAACTTACCGAAGGATGTAGAGGTTATTAAAGTTGAAAAACCTACAACATCAGCTTTAGGTAGACTAGTAGCTAAAGTAACACTTAAGTTATCAGATGGCAGTGTAGAAGAAATCAACGTACCTGTTGAAGTTGTTGCTCCACAAAATCATGGAAATGAAGGAAATGGAGCAAATAACGGAGCTAATAACACTGAAGCGAGAGTAAATAAAGCTAAGTTAGAAGCTGCTATTCATCAATTAGATGAATTTAAGTTTGATGCAGACACTGCAAAAGAAGCGAATGCATTATCAGCAGATGCTAAGAAAGTATTTGCTAATGCAGACACAACTCAAGCAGCAGTGGATGCAATGGTTAAACGTATCGAAGACTTCATGGCGAAAGTTGCTCCATCAACTGATCATGCAACTCCAGCTAACGACCAAGCTGCTCAAAAACCAGCTGTAGCTCCAGTTACTACTCAAGCAGCAGCTAATGCTGGTCAAACAGCATCAGCACAAGTAAATGCACGTAAAGTAGCTAAAGAGTTGCCAAATACAGGTACAGCAGATTCTACTGTAGCTATGGTAGCAGCTGCTGCAAGTGCCTTACTTGGTCTCGGTCTTGCAGGTCGTCGTCGTAAAGAAGACGAAGAAGCTTAATTGGTAGATTATTTGATAATTATCAGATGATAAGTCCGATTTTCAAAGCTTAAACAAGTACCTCTCATAAGAAAATCTCCTAGCAGGAAAGCCTGCTAGGAGATTTTTGATACAGGTAATACTCTTCAAACCGCGTCAGAGTCGCCTTGCTGTATATATGTGACTGACTTTGTCAGTCTTATCTACAATCTCAAAGCGGTGCTTTGAGCAATCTGGGGCTAGTTTCCTAGTTTGCTCTTTGATTTTCATTGAGTATAAATTGAGTAGTGAATCTAAATCTTAAATTTCGGAAGGTATTGAGTGGTTTAGGTCAACTTGATTTCAAAATTTTTAGGTCTAGGAATGACTATTCATATAGAGATAGGTAATTCTTCAAAGATGGTAGTCATATAGAGGACGATAGTTATTAAGTAATGTTTTAATTGATAATAGTTGCTATTTGATGATGTTTTATGTCAAAGTAAATAGATAAGATTTTTATTTTTGACAAATGAGAACATATGATGTAATGATTTTTAGGGAAAAGCTATTTGGAATAAAGGGCTCTTTGTCAACTGTAGTGGGTTGAAGAAAAGCTAATATCTAGAAAGGACAAATTTCGTCCTTTCTTTTTTGATGTTCAGAGCGATAAAAATCCGTTTTTTGAAGTTTTCAAAGTTCCGAAAACCAAAGGCATTGCGCTTGATAAGTTTGATGAGATTATTGGTGGCTTCCAGTTTGGCGTTGGAATAGGGTAGTTGAAGGGCGTTGACAATCTTTTCTTTATCCTTGAGTAAGGTTTTAAAGACAGTCTGAAAAAGAGGATGAACCTGCTTAAGATTGTCCTCAATAAGTCCGAAAAATTTCTCTGGTTCCTTATTCTGGAAGTGAAAAAGCAAGAGCTGATAGAGCTGATAGTGGTGTTTCAAGTCTTCTGAATAGCTCAAAAGCTTGTCAAGAATCTCTTTATTCGTTAAGTGCATATGAAAAGTAGGGCGATAAAAACGTTTATCACTCAATTTACGACTATCCTGCTGGATGAGCTTCCAGTAGCGCTTGACGGCCTTGTATTCATGGGATTTTCGATGAAACTGATTCATGATTTGGACACGGACACGACTCATAGCACGGCTAAGATGTTGCACAATATGGAAACGATCTAGAACGATTTTAGCGTTTGGAAAAAGTTGTCTAGCCAAGTCATAGTAGGGGCTAAACATATCCATAGTAATGATTTTCACTCGACATCGGACTGCCCTATCATATTTAAGAAAGTGATTTCGGATAATAGCTTGTGTTCGTCCCTCAAGAACAGTGATAATATTGAGCTTTTCAAAATCTTGTGCAATGAAGCTCATCTTTCCCTTAGTAAAAGCGTACTCATCCCAAGACATAATCTCAGGAAGACAAGAAAAATCATGCTTAAAACGGAAGTCATTGAGCTTGCGAATGACAGTTGAAGTTGAAATGGACAGCTGATGGGCAATATCCGTCATAGAATTTTTTTCAATCAGCTTCTGAGCAATTTTTTGGTTGATAATACGAGGGATTTGGTGATTTTTCTTGACGAGAGAGGTTTCGGCGACCATCATTTTTGAACAGTGATAGCACTTAAAACGGCGTTTTTTAAGGAGAATTCTAGTAGGCATACCAGTTGTTTCGAGGTAAGGAATCTTAGACGGTTTTTGAAAGTCATATTTCTTCATTTGACTTTCAAAATCAGGACAAGATGGGGCGTCGTAGTCCAGTTTGGCGATGATTTCCTTGTGTGTATCCTTATTGATGATGTCTAGAATCTGGATATTAGGGTCTTTAATATCGAGTAGTTTTGTGATAAAATGTAATTGTTCCATATGATTCTTTCTAATGATGGTTTGGTCGCTTTTCATTATAGATCTTATGGGACTTTTTTCTACAACAAAATCGGCTCCATAATATCCATAGGGGATTTACCCACTACAAATATTATAGAGCCGAATAAAGGAGTTGCTCACATAACAATTCAGGATCAAAAATAGACAGTTGAGGAGCGGAAGTGATAAATCGAGTTTGCTACTGTATAATGGATTTATCACTAATACTCTTCGAAAATCTCTTCAAACCACGTCAGCTTCGCCTTGCCGTACTCAAGTACAGCCTACGGCTAGCTTCCTAGTTTGCTCTTTGATTTTCATTGAGTATAAAAGTGCTCCAGGCCATATTTTACATAGCATTAGTCTTATAAAAATGGACAGAAGTCATTGTAAAGGCTATCAAAAAGGAGTATAATGAGTACAAGACATTTCGGAGGTGAAAGATGCTAGAAGTAAGAAGTCTAGAGAAAAGTTTTGGCCCCAAGCAAGTTTTGTTTGGTATTGACTTTCAAGCGCGAGCAGGTCGTATTTTGGGACTAGTCGGGAAAAATGGTGCTGGGAAGACAACAATTTTCCACAGTATTTTGAAGTTTTTAGAATATCAGGGAGAAATCAGTCTGGATGGTCAGGATATTCGTCAGGAGACCTATGCTCGGATTGGTTATCTACCTGAAGAACGCAGTCTCATGCCTAAATTGACAGTCCTTGAACAAGTTCGCTATTTGGCGACGCTAAAAGGCATGGATGCCAAGGAAGTCAAGGAAAAACTCCCTCAATGGATGAAGAGGTTGGAAGTCAAAGGAAAGTTGACAGATAAAATCAAGAGTCTGTCAAAAGGAAATCAGCAGAAGATTCAGCTCATCATTACTCTGATTCATGAGCCAGACTTGATTATCCTGGATGAGCCTTTCAGTGGATTGGATCCAGTCAATACAGAATTGCTCAAACAAGTCATTTTTCAGGAAAAAGAGCGCGGAGCAACCATTATATTTTCTGACCATGTTATGACCAACGTTGAGGAACTTTGTGATGATATTTTGATGATTCGAGATGGCCGTGTGGTCTTGCATGGGCCGGTTCAGGATGTCCGCAATCAATACGGGAAAACGCGTCTCTTTGTTTCAAGTGAACGAAGCAAGGAAGAATTGGAAAGTCTTCCTCATGTTAAACAGGTGAGCTTGACCAAACAAGGCAGTTGGAAATTGATCTTAGAGGATGAGAGTGCTGGAAGGGAACTTTTCCCAATCTTGACTCAAGGGCAATATATCGCAACCTTTGACCAACAAGCGCCAACAATCGATGAAATCTTTAAACTAGAATCAGGGGTGGAAGTATGAGAAATATGTGGGTTGTAATCAAGGAAACCTATCTTCGACATGTCAAATCGTGGAGTTTCTTCTTTATGGTGATTTCACCGTTCCTCTTTTTAGGAATCTCTGTAGGAATTGCCTATCTCCAAGGCTCTTCAATGGCTAAAAATGATAAAGTGGCAGTAGTGACAACAGTGCCATCTGTAGCAGAAGGACTGAAGAATGTAAATGGTGTTAATTTTGACTACAAAGACGAAGCAAGTGCAAAAGAAGCGATTAAAGATGAAAAATTAAAAGGCTATCTGACTATTGACCAAGAAGATAGTGTCTTGAAGGCTGTTTATCATGGCGAAACGTCGCTTGAAAATGGAATTAAATTTGCAGTTACAGGTACACTCAATGAACTGCAAAATCAGCTTAATCGTTCAACCGCCTCCTTGTCTCAAGAGCAGGAAAAACGCTTAGCGCAGACAATTCAATTCACAGAAAAGATTGATGAAGCCAAGGAAAATAAAAAGTTTATTCAAACAATGGCAGCAGGCGCCTTAGGATTCTTTCTTTATATGATTCTGATTACCTATGCGGGTGTAACGGCTCAGGAAGTTGCCAGTGAAAAAGGCACCAAAATTATGGAAGTCGTCTTTTCTAGCATAAGGGCTAGTCACTATTTCTATGCGCGGATGATGGCTCTGTTTCTGGTGATTTTAACGCATATCGGGATTTATGTTGTAGGTGGTCTGGCAGCCATTCTACTCTTTAAAGATTTGCCATTCTTGGCTCAGTCTGGTATTTTGGATCACTTGGGAGATGCATTCTCACTGAATACCTTGCTCTTTATTTTGGTCAGTCTCTTTATGTATGTAGTCTTGGCAGCCTTCCTAGGATCTATGGTTTCTCGTCCTGAGGACTCAGGAAAAGCCTTGTCGCCTTTGATGATTTTAATTATGGGTGGTTTTTTTGGAGTGACAGCTCTAGGTGCAGCTGGTGACAATCTCATCTTGAAGATTGGTTCTTATATTCCCTTTATTTCGACCTTCTTTATGCCATTTAGAACCATTAATGGCTATGCAGGGGGAGTAGAAGCATGGATTTCGCTTGCTATTACAGTGATTTTTGCAGTGGTAGCAACCGGATTTATCGGACGCATGTATGCCAGCCTAGTCCTTCAAACAGATGATTTAGGGATTTGGAAAACCTTTAGACGTGCCTTAGCTTATAAATAGAAGAGCCTCGCGAAAGCGAGGTTTTTTAGAGATAAAAAGAGTGGAATTTAGAAAAATATTTTTCATATCTATTGACTTTTAGGGGTGAAATTTGGTATTATAGTAGGCGGTATTGTTTACCCCATTTGAAAGGCCCCGGAACCTTCCAAATACTTTTCGATGGGAAGGAACACCCATCACCGTAAACAAAAATCGAACTATATATAGGAGAAATCATGAACAAAACAACATTTATGGCTAAACCAGGCCAAGTTGAACGTAAATGGTACGTAGTTGACGCAACTGATGTACCACTTGGACGTCTTTCTGCAGTAGTTGCTAGCGTACTTCGCGGAAAAAACAAACCAACATTTACACCACACACTGATACAGGTGACTTTGTGATTGTTATCAATGCTGAAAAAGTTAAATTGACTGGTAAAAAAGCAACTGATAAAATCTACTACACTCACTCAAACCACCCAGGTGGATTGAAACAAATCTCTGCAGGTGAACTTCGTTCTAAAAATGCAGTACGTTTGATCGAGAAATCAGTTAAAGGTATGCTTCCACACAATACTCTTGGACGCGCTCAAGGTATGAAGTTGAAAGTATTTGTTGGAGCTGAGCACACTCACGCTGCACAACAACCAGAAGTTCTTGACATTTCAGGACTTATCTAAGGAAAGGAACAATAAAGTATGTCACAAGCACAATATGCAGGTACTGGACGTCGTAAAAACGCTGTTGCACGCGTTCGCCTTGTTCCAGGAACTGGTAAAATCACTGTTAACAAAAAAGATGTTGAAGAGTACATCCCACACGCTGACCTTCGTCTTGTCATCAACCAACCATTCGCAGTTACTTCAACTGCAGGTTCATACGACGTTTTCGTTAACGTTGTAGGTGGTGGATACGCTGGTCAATCAGGAGCTATCCGTCACGGTATCGCTCGTGCCCTTCTTCAAGTAGACCCAGACTTCCGCGATTCATTGAAACGCGCAGGACTTCTTACACGTGACTCACGTAAAGTTGAACGTAAGAAACCAGGTCTTAAGAAAGCTCGTAAAGCATCACAATTCTCAAAACGTTAATCAATACGATTATATCAACGTTTCAAAGCACTCAAAAGTTTACCTTATGGGTGCTTTTTTCGTGTTTTTTTGAAAAGTTCACCTCAAAGTTTACCTTATTTTTACCTTATTGTTTTAGAGACTTTAAGGCAAATTCACCGACTGCCATAGGAACTACATTAGAAGTATTGACATAAATCTGTGTTGTACCTGTGTCGCTATGTGTTAGAGCTTCAGAAATAGCTTCTAAGCTCATTCCTGCTTGTTTAGCAAGTGTTGCTCCTGTATGTCGCAGTTTATGAGGTGTAGCCTGTGTCAGCTCTTTATGTCGCTTTCTAATACTTTTCATTTTGTTGTTTAGATAGTCAGCATGTAAAGGCTTATTGATGTTTCCTTTTGTGTCGATATATGTAAAAATAAATTGTTCTGGATTACTGATGATGCCAAATTTTGCCAGTTCATATTTTTGTTGTTCTTTCCAAGAGGTAAGGAGTTGAAGTAAGTCATTAGAAATAGAGAAAATAGTTTTCTTATTTCCCTTAGTAGATTTCACTTGTCCATATCTATCTAAAGCTTGAATTAGCTGAATCTGTGATTTTGAAAAATCGATATGTTTCCATTGAAGAGCATAGGTTTCAGATTTTCTATCGCCTAAGAAAAAAGTGAGATAAAATAGGACATAATCTTTAAGGGTTATTTTATCATTCTCTAAATCTTCTTGAAATGCTGAGAACCACTCTTGGAGTTGTTCATGAGTTAGATATAAATCTTCCTCTCTCTTTGACTCTGCAAGTTGAATCTTTTTAGTGGCCTTTATTCTTCTTAATATTTTTGCAACCTTATTAGCTTCTATATATTCAAGTTCTTCTGCCCAGTCAAAAATAGAAATCACATAGCTACGTAAAGATTTGAAGTTTGCATATTCATTAGCCTTAGACGTCATTAGATTTAGGATAACCTGCTTGTTTTGATTTAGAAACTGTATCGTATAGTTTCCAAGAAGTGGTAGTATATGTTTTTCAAAACAGGTTTTGGTATTAGCAACTGTTGACCTACTTGGTGGTTTAGAAGTAGATGTAGTTTGTCCTTCTTTATAAGATTCCCACCAGATATTGTTATAGAAGTCTGAGAAAAGAATATCTCCTTTTGCTAGTCCTGTAAATTCATTATCTTCTATTTGATTTAACTTGGTAAGCAAGTCTATCTCAGCTTGTCTTGCCTCCTTCCTTGTTTTAAATCGCTTATCGTAATAGTTGCTATTAACGATACCAAGTGGCATTCGTGCTTCTATTGGGATATAGATTTTTAAGCGAAAAGTACCGTTCTTTGTCTTACTGATAGGCATGATATCCTCCTTGTGTATCGAACCAGAAAATATCATGACTATTATAAAACAAAAATATAGATATTTCTAGTTATGTAAGTTTAGCCATTGATCGATAGCGTCTTTATGGAATCGAATCGTTTTACCGATTTTGATTTTGGGTAAGCCTTTTACAATCCAAGAATCCAGTGTATTATTTGATATACCTAAATAGTTACAAGCTTGTTGTTTGTTCAAATAGGGACTATCGATACCGCTCTTGTCTAATTGCTCTCTGATTTCTTTCTTTATAAGATTAGAGAGTAAAAGTTGAATTTGATGAATTTGTTCATCTGGTAAGATTACTTGCATAGCTTTTCCTCCGTTATACTTCTATTAAAGTAGAGTCTGATATGATGTCTCTAGTTTTATTAGGAGTATTCGTCAAGGGAGCTTTTGATGAAGTTATTTTGCTTTTATCTGTACTATACCTTCGTGAATCTAAATACTTGGCAAAAAAGTAAGTTTTATCTACGATAAGTCTTAATAAGGTCGGATTTTCTTCTCTCGCATACCTAACCAGATGATTAAATTCAGTGAAATTATTCTTGTCTATCACGTCAATAATAGTTGATAGAAAATCATCGTTGTTATGGTTTATGAGGAATTTATCCAATTCAAATCCGCATCCAATTTCTATATCTTTGATATCGTACGGACTTTTCTCAGGATTCTCCGCATGGACAAAGTAGTCATACATCCCTTTTGGAGACATAATAGGTTCTACATGAGCAGGTCCCTTTAATTTATCCTTGATGAGTTCAGATACTTGAGAATAACTTTTGAGTGAATCGAAGAAAAAGGCGCCATGCTTATGAGCTTTTTTAAGTTCCCCTGTTCTTCTATTAACGTCTTTATCGTGCCAAGGGGATAAGATAAAGGGAATATGAAGGTCTTCAAGGATTTCTAAATAGTTTTCTGGGGCGCTCTCTCTGTAGAAAAGAAAAGCCCACTTGTTGGAACGTTGTTCTTTTGACATATACAACATACCTCGCTTTCAAATTGTATTTCTATCTATAAGGAGATTTAGAAGGGTTCTTTCGGAAGGTGGAAGACGCTTTTTTGATATTTCTGTGATTATTGATTATTGGACTAACGGGGTCGTAGTAACCCGTTAGTCCATATACCAAGCAGACGGGCGCTAGGTGGCGCTTACTTCGTGCGCCATAGCGCCCGTCCTATTATTTACGTCTTGTTCCGATAAAGTAGAAGTCCATGCCCTTTCTTTCAGGTCTTGAAAAATAATAGTCAGGATTGCGACTAGAAATTTCTTCACTGATGATTGTTTCCAAATCTTTTAGAATTCTAATGGCTTGTTGCGATTTGGGGACAGGAATAATCAATGTTGTGCTTTCCTCTCGTATATCTACAAGCACTTTCTGAATCGCTTTATTGAACTGTTTGTTGATAGGGTTGTATCTCTTTGTGTTTCCTTGCTCGCTTGTGCTTACAGTTTCTGAGTACTCTCTTTGAATCAGAAATAGACGAAGAGAAAAGGTCTGTGTAATGGACTTAAAGAGGTTTGATATTTTATCTTCTCTGTGGCGTATCTTAATTTCATAGCCAACTAATCCAAGGAATAAGAGAAGGGACAATAAAGAAATAGATGAGCTGATAAAGTGAAGCAAGCGCAGGAAATCAAACAGAGATGTGAAATAGATACTGTTTTCCAAGGGATTCATTCCAAGCCTCAATAAGATTGAAATAAACATAGATAGGATTCCCATTATAAAAAAGGTAGTTGCTGGATGAATGGTTTTTTGAAAATTCGTTTTTCTCATAGTCTATAAAATTCCTTTCTTGGTGTAATAGGTGGGACAGAGGAGGGGGAAAACTTGATAAGGATGTTCGTTATCAATAATCTGTATAAGTCCTGTTCCTTTGCCTATCGGAATAACGATGCCCTCAGGGTCGAGGTCGGGAAACAAAAACTGTGTGGTCTTTTTATTAATGTTTCCAATCTGTATCAGAACATTCAATTGTTCCCGAACGGATACGGGGATAGTTGTATGGTCAAAGCGTTGACTGACTAGAAGTAAATGAACACGTGTAGCTCGTCCCAGTAGTGCGATTTGAGACAATAAAGAGAAGAAAGAATCTTTGATGGTTCTGTTGACTCCTTCTGACAAGGCTAGTACTTCATCAATAACAATGGTTAGATGTTTAAATTCATGACGTGGATTTTCAAACAAGATGGCTTGCCTTTTATGAATGATGGTCATACACTTGCTCAGGTTTTCATTAATTTCTGAAACAAAATCAGATTTAGAGCGGTTTTCATGGGGGTGAATAACGGGAGTTTGGTGTTCTCTTGCCCAGCGTGATGGTGTATCAAACTTAGGGTCAATAATAATTAGGTCAGAAATGTTTTTCAGGACACTAAGTAGATAAGTCAAAGCGTAACTTTTCCCACTACCGGAATTACCAGCAATAGCCAAAGAAGTTACCTTATCATAGTTAATGGCTAGATTTTTCATGATAGGAATATTATTACCCTTTAGAGACGAGGTAAATATCTCAAGGTCTGGAATGACCAAGCGCTCCGAAACTCCTTTTTTCCATGGAAAGAATAAGCCACGCTGAACATGAATATCCTCTGACTTTAAGGCGATAAAGTAAGCAGAGTTTTGTTTCAATAGCGTATATTGAGGATAGAGGGAGGCGTTTGCGATTAGAAAAATCTTCTGATACAAGTCATCATCAATGATAAAGCCACATGGTAGACGAGGGACAAAGATAAAGCCGTCTTCTCGGACAAGAATGTTAAAAGAGTTGGTGTAGGATGTTTCACCCTGTAATACAGAGCCCAAACCCATATTTAGGCTCTGTAACAGGTATTGTTCCAACTCTCTTTGTGTGAGAGTTGAAACCATTAGTTCACCTCTTTCAATCCGTCAGCTTTGAAGTAGACATTGTAGTTAACTTCGCATGCCATTAGACCTTCAAATGAAACCAGAGATAGGTAGTCTGGCAGTTCAGGTGCTTCTGTAAATTTCACTTGAAAAGGCGGAAGTCCTTTTTGTCCGAACCAAGCCTTATAAGCGACAATTTCCCCTGTTGGTTTGTTGTTTTCGTACTTTTGTTGGGGTTCGAGTTCGTCACTCAGTAAGTAGATAGGAGCGTTGAGGTCAACGTATTGTTGAGCGATATGGTTTGAGTAACCGCCTTTTCGGTGTTGTGGTTTGATTTTCATATGGATATACCTTTCTATATGAAGCTTAAAAACTAAGAAGAGACAAGCTCGGTTTGAGGTCATGAGCTGGACTTTTAAAACTACCTCCTAATTAATGGACAAAATTAAGGGTAGTTGAACCATTTTTGAGCAAAAAAGGCCTAATTTTTTTGTTCAATTATTCTGTGAGTCTTTCTTTTATATAAGACATTATTTTCGGTATCTTACGTTGGATTTTACGATAGTCCTCATTTAATCTTCTACCCATTTCTCTGAAAGAAAGTTTCTTGTAGTTTATATAGGTTTCCCCCCTATACGTATATTCATATTCTTCAAATGAATGGCAAAGTAAGATAATGTCTCTGTCAAGTTCATCTAATTCAGATAGAACCTTTTTTAATCTTGGCAATTGAGCTAAGGTAAATTCTTCATCTTCTGTCTGAATGAGAAAGTCAAGAGGATTAGGGGAATCATCTATAAACAAGTCAAGTGGAGTTGTTTCGTTATTTGTTCTTCCATTGTTTATTTTGGAGTTTAGACTTATTTCTTTACGACGACATTGGCGAGCATAACTATTTTCATGTCTATCACTCTCATTTAGCCATTCAAGCCAGAAAGATTGCTCTTCTGGAGTTAGAGATTTAATGAGTTTTTCATTTAATTTCTTTTTAGAAATTTCTTCATATATATTATTCATGTTGGTTCCTTTCTGTCCTTAGGACGGAAAGAAACTTCAATGAGCCATACTGAATACCGATAGATGTGAAAAGGGCACACCAAATAAACGGATAAACAGATATATGCAGAACTCGACCGTTATCGTCTGAGTTTTCATATTCGTTTCAATCCGTCCATTTGATGGCCATCAATTAGGACTAATATTATTATTCTGAAGAAAACGCTTGTGAAATTTGATATAATAGAATCAAATATACATTTGCCTTATCTTCAAACTTTATTATGAAGTAGATGGAGTTACTTGTAAATGTAGATAAAGTAGATAAAGTTACCAAATAAAGTAAGAGGAGTTAAAAAATGTCATCTAACGTTCCACGCCTAACAGGAGGGATACTCTTTGGGCTTATTCTTGAAGCTAGAAATACTAGAAGAAGAGTACGTAGTACAAGAGTACGTGGTGTTGTAACTGATAAAAGTGATGGTTTAAATGAAGATGATATGATGTTATCGTTCATCGAGAACTTTACAGGGGAATCCCTTTTAAAAGTTAAAGGGACATCATTTAAAAAGAATGTGTCTGAATATAAAAAATGTGTGATATCTGCTACATCATATTTGATCTTTGACGACCAAACTTTTATTGATTCTTTTGAAACCTCAGTTAAGCAAAATAAAAAAGACACACTTGAGAGTATGTCTGCTTTTATAAGTAATAAGTTTTCAGAGCAAAAATTGGAATGGTTTGCTTCTGCTATTATAGAAACAATCTGTAATGATGAAACAATTGATATTTCGGAACGATTTAAGATTTCTGTTAATAATACTGTATCTAAGTCAGAATTATTAAGTATTACAACAGTAGAAATTGAGCCATTCTTGTTAGATGTGATGAGATATATATTTGTAAATAAAATTGATAATACACTCGGTAAAGAAACATTTGAGGAATGGTATTCTCAAAATGGAGAAAATACGCCATGGAAATTCAGAAACTCAGAACTGGGAAAGTCTTTGCCTAATTTAGAAATAACTCGTTATAACCCAAGTGTGGAAGAGTTGAATGAACAAACTGCTGGAATAGTGGAACAAGAGCATGTTGAAGAATCAGATACTGAGAACGAAGAAGAGAAAAAATTTAATACTGAAGGTGAAGAATCTATGAAACAACAAGTATTGAATAATCCAAAAATCATAACTCAGTATGCTAACAAAATTTATAACATAGAACATGTAGAAAATTTAAATTAAGGAGAATACATTGACAAACTCACTAAAAAGGCAGGATAATTTGCCCTCAGAATTTCCCCAACAACCACTACAACAAAATGCGGACAGAATTTATAATATTGAGCAAGCAAACAGTGTAAATCATATCGTTAATGTTACACCTATACGGCAGATACTCTCTTCCAATGAATATTATAACCTATTTATAATTTACAATGAGAAGTATGAAGAGAACTCGTTTAGTTTAAACAATGATAGGGTTTTTCAATACACAAATTCAGCAATTAGTCAAAAGTTCAATCAATTCACTTTAGAAGATATTGATGAAATAATGAGTTTGCCAGCTTTATTCCTTCCAGAATATAGTGAGGCGAACCAAGAGATAAAAACTGGATTTTTTGGAAAATTAGTAGATATAGATAAAAGAGCTGGATATATAAAATTTGATTTTCAGAAAGAATGTGAAATTGATTTAAATCTGATCGAACTTCATCACTCAGAATTAAAAATAGAAGATTGGGAATTAAGTAGGACTCACTGGGCAATTAAAAGAGCCAATTTAAAGAACATTTTAAAAGGCTTTGGTAATGGCAACGAAACAGAGTAAAGAAGTAAAAATTCAACGTGAAGTTGAAGAGTGGCAACGTCTTACGGCATGGAGTTTGTGACACAAAATGAAAGTGTCAATCCAAAGATTGACAAAGCCTTATCAAAAGCTAGAACGAACTTATAAGATGTCAATAATGCGGTAGGACGTTATGAAGAGGTCGTCAATCTCGTCAAATTTGGTAAAGACGAAATGAAATTAGATGGATTATTTATTGAGGTAATAGCGATACCTGCATTTAACATCATAGAAGCGTGTGTGTGGCGGAATAAGTGAAAACTATAGTCTGGTAGTCCTAAAGCAGATAGACGCTTTTTAAGAGTTGCTCTTTCATTTCTATCGCACATATAATTCCCGTATATGGTTGGGAATATGAGTGAAGATTTTCTGTTTCGTTCGCTTTTTTGTCTAATCTATCGATTTTAAAAATTTATAATAAAGAATTACTGAAATCAAAATCTTTTTGTCCCAGTCTCTTATGTTGTTTAATAGAGTTGCTATTGCATCAATTATATCTGTTTTTTGTGGTTCTGGTATTTGTTCAAGTTGAGTGATAATATAGCGAATTGAATTTCGAGAGTTTTTACTCAGTTAATTTTATTTTTAGCCCATGTTAAAAATAAAATTAACGTGTGTTAAAAATAAAATTAACATTGGTTAATTTTTCTTGACTTAAAATTTAAAAATGATATACTATGTTTATGGAGAGATAACAATTTATAAAATGTACTACTCTATTCTACTAGATAATGCTTGAATAAAACTTTTTATAACAACGGCTAGCAAAGTTATAGTTTTATATCTATTAGAAAATAAATATGTAAGGAAATTTATATGAAAAAAAGAACAGTATTATCATTAACTACAGCTGCGGTTATATTAGCAGCATATGTCCCTAATGAACCAATTCTAGCAAATACACCTAGTTCGGAAGTGATCAAAGAAACTAAAGTTGGAAGTATTATTAAACAAAATAATATCAAATATAAGGTTCTAACTGTAGAAGGCAACATAGGAACGGTTCAAGTGGGTAATGGAGTGACTCCTGTACAGTTTGAAGCTGGTCAAGATGGAAAATCATTCACGATTCCTACAAAAATCACAGTAGGTGATAAAGTATTTACCGTTACTGAAGTAGCTAGTGAAGCTTTTAGTTATTATCCAGATGAAACAGGTAGAATTATCTACTATCCTAGCTCTATTACTATTCCATCAAGCATAAAAAAAATACAAAAAAACGGCTTCCATGGAAGTAAAGCTAAAACTATTATTTTTGAGAATGGCAGTCAGCTGGAGAAAATTGAAGATAAAGCTTTTAATTTTTCTGAATTAGAAGAGATTGAATTGCCTGCATCTCTAGAATATATTGGGACAAGTGCATTTTCTTTTAGTCAAAAATTGAAAAAGCTAACCTTTTCCTCAAGTTCAAAATTAGAATTAATATCACATGAGGCTTTTGCTAATTTATCAAATTTAGAGAAACTAACATTACCAAAATCGGTTAAAACATTAGGAAGTAATCTATTTAAAAATACTACTAGCTTAAAACATGTTGATGTTGAAGAAGGAAATGAATCGTTTGCCTCAATTGATGGTGTTTTGTTTTCAAAAGATAAAACCAAATTAATTTGTTATCCAAGTAAAAAAAATGACGAAAGTTATAAAACACCTAAGGAGACAAAAGAACTTACATCATATTCGTTTGATAAAAATTCTTATTTGAAAAGACTCGAATTGAACGATGGTTTAGAAAAAATCGGTACTTTTGCATTTGAAGATGCGATTAAACTTGAAGAAATTAGCTTACCAAATAGTTTAGAAACTATTGAACGTTTAGCATTTTATCGTAATTTAGAATTAAAAGAACTTATATTACCAGATAATGTTAAAAATTTTGGTAAACATGTCATGAACGGTTTACCAAAATTAAAAAGATTAACAATTGGTAATAATATCAACTCATTGCCGTCCTTCTTCCTAAGTGGCAGCTTAGATTCATTAAAGGAAATTCATATTAAGAATAAAAGTACAGAGTTTTCTGTGAAAAAAGATACATTTGCAATTCCTGAAACTGTTAAGTTCTATGTAACATCAGAACATATAAAAGATGTTCTTAAATCAAATTTATCTACTAGTAATGATATCATCGTTGAAAAAGTAGATAATATAAAACAAGAAACTAACGTAGATAAACCTAAAGAAGGAACAGGTAAAACTGAAACTGACGTAACTAAACCTAAAGAAGGAACAGGTAAAACTGAAACTGACGTAACTAAACCTAAAGAAGGAACAGGTAAAACTGAAACTGACGTAGCTAAACCTAAAGAAGGGACAGATAAAACTGAAACTGACGTAGCTAAACCTAAAGAAGGGACAGGTAAAACTGAAACTGACGTAGCTAAACCTAAAGAAGGAACAGATAAAACTGAAACTGACGTAGCTAAACCTAAAGAAGGGACAGGTAAAACTGAAACTGATGTAGCTAAACCTAAAGAAGGAACAGGTAAAACTGAAACTGATGTAGCTAAACCTAAAAAGAATTCTAATCAGGGAGTAGTTGGTTGGGTTAAAGACAAAGGCTTATGGTATTATTTAAACGAATCAGGTTCAATGGCTACTGGTTGGGTTAAAGATAAAGGCTTATGGTATTACTTAAACGAATCAGGTTCAATGGCTACTGGTTGGGTTAAAGATAAAGGCTTATGGTATTACTTAAACGAATCAGGTTCAATGGCTACTGGTTGGGTTAAAGATAAAGGATTATGGTATTACTTAAACGAATCAGGTTCAATGGCTACTGGTTGGGTTAAAGACAAAGGCTTATGGTATTACTTAAACGAATCAGGTTCAATGGCTACTGGTTGGATTAAAGATAAAGGCTTATGGTATTACTTAAACGAATCAGGTTCAATGGCTACTGGTTGGGTTAAAGACAAAGGATCATGGTATTATCTTGATACTGCTGGAGCTATGAAGACAGGTTGGTTTACAGTTTCTGGTAAATGGTACTATACCTATAATTCAGGAGATTTATTAGTAAACACCACTACACCCGATGGCTATCGAGTCAATGCTAACGGTGAGTGGGTAGGATAGGTATCCATTAGCTAAATCTAATCATTCTGAACTAAAAAATCTTCTTACATATGTAGGAAGATTTTTTAGATTCTCAAAACTAGTTTAAAAGACTACGCTATTTAAACCAATTTTGAGAATGGATATATAAGGATATTCAGAAATCTAGTTGGTCAACTTTTGTATTTTGAATATACCTTAGATGGTGACGATGTCTTGGTATATCTGATACTCACTTACATATTCTAACTTATTTTAACTAAGATAAAACTGTAGTGGTGAATTTGCTACAAATAGTGTAGAGGCGTTATTTGAAAAATATACAAAAAAGGAACTCCAATTTACATTTGAGTTCCTCTTACTTTTAATTGTCCGAATCAATATTCTTATTTCAAAAAAAGGTAGTGATTCGGCTGATTTTTATTGCAATGTAGTGAAATTTGAAATTTCAAGAATCGCTTTAAATCAAGGTTTCTACCGTATATTGACGTGTAGTGAATCCCTATTTCACTTCTGTAAAACTAAATAAGGGAAACTTTTGATATTCTGGTTCGATTTTTGCTTATTTTTTATGAAAGTTTACCTTATTTTGATGAAATTGATTAAAATTAGTTGAAATTTTATGTTTTGAAAACTTATGAAAACGTTGATTTTAAAGCACTTTGAAATTAGATGAAATAAGTGGTGCCCCAACCAGGTCTTAAGAAAGCTCGTAAAGCATCACAATTTAGTAAACGTTAATTCAAAAGAATTACGATACTTACAGAGAGCACCTTTCGGGGTGTTCTTTTTTATACTTTCTTACTAAATTGGTGCAATTGACACAGTTGTTGCGACTTTAGTCGCTTACAAATGTGGCTGCAACCTGACAAAGTCAGTTGCCTCAAAACGTTAATCAATACGATTATATCAACGTTTCAAAGCACTCAAGAGTTTACCTCATGGGTGCTTTTTTGAGGATTTTTAGTAAAATTCACACCATTTTTCACACCAAATTCACACCATTACTTTTTAAGACTGCGATAAGCAATCTCTCCAACAGCCATTGGAATGACATTTGAAGTGTTGACATAAGTCTTTGTTGTAATCGTGTCACTATGCGTTAGTGCTTTATAGATTCCATAGTTTAATCGAATTTTAGCCATGTAATTTTCTCCTTTTATTTCTTATTTTTTTAATTACTAATTTTTCAGCAAATACATTGAGATAAGGGGCAACAGTATTGCCGTTTAAAGCAGTATCTGGGAAAAAGATTGGGTTAACAGTTTCTACTAGAGCATCTTCTGGGAATACTGTGGTAGAAGCAGGTGTGATAATATGGAAGGAACCATGTGTTTCAATATTTAAAATATGACGCTGATATTTGCTTTCTTTTCAAGAGATAAATCGTGGATCATTCCCTAATTTTTCATAGTAAGCTGAGCCAATAAATTCTGGTTTCATTTTTAAAGTTTCTGGAATTATAAGTTTTTTCCTTTCTGATTGTAAAATAAAAAGAGTTAAGCTGGTAGCTTCACTCTTGAGTAGTAGTGAGAAGAGAGTTTACATTTAAACATTCTAGTATAGAATTCCACTTCAGCATGAGAAAATCCTGTGATGAGTGATTTTCTTGCTAAAGAATCTAAATCATTCAAAGCTTGAGTGTATAGTTGAGCTGTTAGTTTATCATATAAACTGAAGATTCTATAAGTAAATGCGTAATTATCATACAGTCGCTTACATTGTAGTGCGAAAAAAGTTAGCCATAGTTTTCTCCTTTATTGTAAAAGTAAAAAAGCTACTAAGAAAAAGAATACATAGTAGCTTTAGAGTGAGTCTATCGAGGTAGATAGACAGCAGTAAAGAAAAGTTATTTGGTTGAAGGAACTCTCCTTCACGGTAGCAACGTTTAGCAAGGTGCTTTGCATGAATTACCATCGCTATCTCAGCCAATCTCAATAGGTAGTCATTATCATACCCATTGGGTTCTCTTACGCCCTTTGGTGAAGCCAGTTCACTTTACTATACGGAAAAGTGCGAAAGTCCGAAATGCGTGGAAGCCCACAAGGATGTTTTATATCTTCACTTCAACCATAAAGAGACTTGACTTTTCTTTCCAAAACATTTACAATAAAGGTACGAAGTTTAGTGTAGTTTTGGCAATCAGTTCTCTGGTTGTCAGATGCACTTTTTATTAAATTGTCAATGATCTCAATTGATAGGGATTATTATTTTAATCCACAATATCGCTATCAGCTATATATATTATCGCTGTTGGCGATAATTGTCAAGAGGTTTTTGAAACTTTTTAAAAAATTTTGAAGAGGAACAACTATGGCGTTTGCAGAACGTTTAAAAGAATTACGAAAACAAGCTAATCTAACTCAAGTAGAACTAGCAAAGCGATTAGGAATAGGACAATCTTCTTATGCAGACTGGGAGAGAGGTAGGAAAAAACCGACTCAAGAAAATCTAGTTAAGATTTCGCAAGTATTTAGTGTTTCAATTGATTATTTAGTTGGAAATTCAGAAGAAAAATCAAATGATTTAGACAATGTTGAATTGCTTTTTCGTATGAACTCAAAAGGATTAAGTAAGGAAGAAAAAGAAATTTTTAAAAAGGAATTGATTGAGTTTATGGAAGAGCGGAAGAAGGCGTTTGGTAAGGAAGAAAATAATGATTAATTTAGAAAAAGTTTATTATGTAAAAGAAGAAAATAGCCATAGTTTGGTTCCTAGTGAACAAATATGTGTTAGAGATATAAGTACGGTATCTGATTATCTAAGAGCGATAACTATGATACATAGTAATTATTTTATATTAAAGTATGCACTAGCAACAGATATAAGAAGTTACGAAAATATGTTTAGTAGAGATGATACAAAAGATTTTATTGAGAATATAATTACGAATGGTGTATATTTTCGAGGACAAGTTAAAGACTATAATAATGTAATTCCATCGCTATATAGAAGTTTAGATAGTATTTTTTTTGAAGAAGAATATATTAAAAGAGCGGAATTATCTAGTCCAAAAGAATTTTCTTCAACGGGATCCTTTTTAGGAAAGTTAGCATTAATGCAACACTATGGTATGACAACAAGGATTCTGGATATAACAACTAATGCTCTAGTTGCATTATATTTTGCTGTTGAAGATGGTGTTAATGATTTGGATACAATATCAGATGGTGTTATTTTCTTATATAAGAAAGAATTTCCTCAAGTTGAAACTGAGCTTTCAGAGAGGGTTTGTATAAAAGCGAATATTAGTCGTCTAAGTATCCAAGAGAAAATTTCCTTATTTAAGGTAGTTAATAACGCTAGTATTACAGATAAAGAAAACTTATTGCTAACATTTCAACATATTTTTGAAATATCCAGAATCCTTAGAAAACTTATTGATTATTCTAGTACTGATCTTGGATATGCACCAACTATAATATTGAAAGAGTATCTATTTGGGGCCGAGATAGTTTATGCGTCAGAAATAGATTCAAGGATTATGAGGCAGAGCGGTCTTTTTATTATTTGGGGATTAGATTGTTTAGATAAGATTAGTGAATGTGGAATTAATGAAAAAAGTGAAGATGACAAAAAAGCAATTTTACAAGAAATACAAACCGGCATTAATAAAACATTAGAAAAAATGGAATTTATCTATTCTCCGGAAATATTTCTCAAACAAGGTAAAAGTCAGGGCAATGTTAGGATTAAAATTAAGAAGGAATATAAAAAACAGATATTATCAGAATTGAAATTATTAGGTATCACTGGTCAAGCTATCTATCCAGATTTACAGCATAAGTTAGAATACATAAAAAATCTCAAGTTTAAACTGTAATTATCTTTTGTTAAGAATAATCTAATTTAATACGTAAATAAACTTAAATTAGATGAACAATTTTTTTCTAAGCCCAATTGGATAATTAATAGAATTGTTTTTGTGTGGACAGTCGTCCACTTTTTTTGTATAATAAGCTCAACCAAATTGGTTTATATCTGTGAATTGTAACTTAAAGGAGGTATTATTCGTTGGATGAATTTTATACTAGAGTAAGTAATGTTACAAAACAGAAATTGTATCAGTACATTAAAGATAATAGTACCTCCCTATTAGACTATAACTTTAGGGATTTTTTTCATTATTGTATTCAAGAAAATAAAATTCAAGTGATGAGTCATCATTTTACGAATCATAAGATTGAAGGTTTAACAATAATTGATCAGGATGGGATAAGTTTTTCTTATGAAAGAGATAATCCAAAATCTAAACAAAATTTTACTCTGTGTCATGAACTGGGGCACTTTATTCTTAACCATAGTGGTACATGTTTTACTGAATCTGTAGATAATCAGGAAAATGTATTAGAAAAAGAAGCTAATATCTTTTCAGCTGTGGTATTGATGCCCAATATCGTGCTGTTGTCTAAAATTTATTACAGTTGTGAAAACTTCCAAAAAGTACAAACTAGCCTAGAAGTTTCAAAGCAAGCCTTGTATTTTCGTTTATTGGATCTGTTGCGCGAGTATTTTCCTGATAAAGAAGGTCAAATTAAAGAGGCCGTTGAAGAGTATATTGAGAGAAACAATGCTTCAATTCATAATTTCTTTCATACCATCAAAGAAAAAATAATTGCAGAATTTAATCAATATGGACCTTCTTTGATGAATCAGATTCGAAATCGAATTGATGAAAAGGGATTTGTTTCTAGTCAAGAGATACCAGAGTTACTTTATCAAGAAAATTGGGCTAATTTAAAAGAAAATATTAAACATTTGAAAATTTGGTTAGTGTATAATAAGGGCAAACAAAGAGCATATGCTTGGGATAGCTTGAAGTTATCGGATGAACAAGCACGGAAAAAAGCTGAATTACAATTATTATTAATGTGAGGTGAATTTAATGTATCAACCAGAAAAACTTAAGGCTCGTAGAAAAGAGCTAGGTATGACACAAAAAGAAATTGCAGATCAATTAGGTATAACGTTTCAAGCTTACTCGGCTTGGGAACGTGGGATAAAAGAACCATCAAAAGAAAAGGTTTCTCAATTAGAAAAGATTCTGAATGTATCAGTAGGATATTTTACCGAGATTGAAATAGTACAGATATATAATAAGCTTTCAAATGACGGAAAAGAAAAAATAGTAGCCTATGCTCACGACTTACTGGAAGAAGAGAAAAGTAAAAAAGTAACATATATTTCAGAAAAACTTTTTGAATATCATGTTTACGAAAGAATGTCTGCAGGTATTGGTGCTTCTGTTTATGATGACCGTAATTTTGATACAGTCTATTTTAATGAGGAGTTAGCTCATGATTTTGCTTCATGGGTATCAGGTGATTCAATGGAACCAAAATACCATAATGGATCTGTAGCACTGATTCGAGAGACTGGTTTTGATTATGATGGAGCTGTGTACGCAGTTGTATGCAATAATCAAACATATATAAAAAGAGTCTATCGTGAAGAAGGAGGATTACGCTTAGTTTCTATTAATCCAAACTACAAAGATATTTACCTCTCCTATGATGAGGATCCACGAGTTGTAGGAATCATTATTGGGAATTTTGTACCTATGGAGGGTTAGGTTGTGGGCTATTTTGATTATTCAAAAGAACCTAGAAGTGACATTGCCTTTATTGATATGAAATCTTTTTACTCCAGTGTTGAGTGTGTAGAGAGGGGCTTGCATCCTTTAAAGACTTCTTTATGTGTTATGAGTCGAGCAGATAATTCAGCTGGTCTTATTTTAGCTTCTTCTCCCATGTTTAAGAAAATATTTGGGAAATCAAATGTAGGGCGTTCTTATGATTTACCATTTGATATCACAACAAGAAGGTTCTCGTATTATAATGCTAAGAAACAGGGGTTACCCACAGACTCTGAATATATAAGATATATTGAAGAGTGGGCTAAAGTGACGTTTATTGTCCCCCCAAGAATGGATGAGTACATTGCAGTAAATATGGAAATCCAACAAGTTTTTCAGAATTATGGTAGTCCAGACGACATTTATCCTTACTCTATAGATGAAGGGTTTATAGACCTGACAAGTTCGCTAAATTATTTTGTTTCAGATCGGAAAATTTCACGTAAAGATAAACTAGATATGATTTCAGCTAGAATTCAAAAAGATATTTGGAGGCGTACTGGGATTTATTCTACAGTAGGGATGTCTAATGCGAACCCTTTACTTGCTAAACTATCACTTGATAATGAAGCTAAGAAAACTTCCACTATGAGAGCTAATTGGTCTTATGAAGATGTCGAAAATAAAGTATGGTCTATTCCTAATATGACTGATTTTTGGGGAATAGGACCTCGTATGGAAAAGCGCTTAAATAACTTAGGGATTTATTCGATTAAGGAGTTAGCTAATACAAATCCTGATATGTTAAAGAAAAGTCTTGGGGTGCCTGGTCTTCGTTTATGGTTTCATACAAATGGAATAGATGAAAGTAATGTTCATAATCCTTATAAGCCTAAATCTAAAGGATTAGGTAATTCTCAAGTATTACCACGAGACTATGATAAGAAAAGAGATATTGAAATCATTCTTAGAGAGATGGCTGAACAAGTAGCTATTCGCTTAAGACGAGCAGGTAAAAAAACGACAGCTGTTTCAATACATCTCGGGTACTCAAAATATGAAAATAAGCGTTCTATTAACACTCAATTAAAAGTTGAACCAACAAATCACACAGATACACTGATAAACTATGTTTTAAAGCTATTCAGTAATAGATATAATTCGGGAGCAATCCGAAGTGTAGGAGTCAACTATTCAGGACTAGTGGATGAATCTTTTAGTTTGATTTCACTTTTTGATGATGTTGACAAAATTGAAAAAGAAGAAAGGCTCTAGCTAGCAATCGATTCTATTAGAGATAAGTTTGGATTTACTTCGTTACTTAAGACTAGTGCGCTTGATAGTGCATCTAGAATTATAGCAAGAAGTAAACTGATAGGAGGACACTCAGCAGGAGAGTATCAAGATCCAGGTATGCAGAAGTGGATGGGCTTTTTCCTTTCAGAACATACGAGTTCTCTTGACGGGGATCGAAATAGAGTAGACTTATCACCTGGATTAAGTATAGATAAAAAACTATTATTCCTTTCTCAGCTCTATATTGGACAATTAAAAGGACGTTTTACTGTGAAATACAGAGTTCAAAAACTTACTATAGATGGAATGATTAGGGAACTGTCAAACAAAGAAATATCTGTCAAAACAAGTGATGGATATAGACGAGTGCAGATTGAAGATATTTTACAAATTCAGCCTGTGGAGGATGTAATATATGAGTAGAAAAGACCTCTATGAGAATAAATTACAGATGGATTATTTTTCAGAAGATTATATACGGTTTGAAGAAGACTTTCAGAGATGTACCTTTGACGTTTTTGATTGACGATATTTTACGGACAATGGCCTTGAATCAGAAAAACTATTTTAAGTTGAATAGAGAGAATGCGAAGGATGGAAGAGAATATTATTTTTATTTTGCAGTAAATAGCATATTATAGATGCGTGTGAGGATTTTTTGCTATTTAATACATATCAATAGTTTGAATTCTTAGTCTTTGAGTCTAAAAAAGACAAACCTAACAAAATGATATGTATTGATAAAGTGATAGAGGGATGTTAAAATAGGAATTGAAAATAAAGCGAACAAATTATCATAATTATGAGAGAGGTTTAAATGAGAGTTAAAGATTATATTTTAAACAATATTCCATCGGAGCCGGATCAATTTCATATTTTTGATTCTCATCAGGAAGATATGAAAGTTAGGGGGAAAAATCATAAAGATCAAGATTATGTTGTTTATAACTACAATACAAAAAGAAATAATAAGCCAAAAGTAGGGGATGCATTTTTATATCGTAGACCGGGGAGTTCCTCTAAAACAAGTAAATTCTATATTTTTGGTGGAGGTATAATAAATGAAATTGAAAAAGATGTAAACACTGGTGAAGCTATCGCAACAATTAAGTTCCCATTTAATCTAATTGAACCTCTGGAACAAGGAAAATCAGAAAGGTTAGAAAACTTTAAATGGACTTCTAAAAAGAAGAAGAAGGGTTGGTCTAATTTTTGGAATCAATATGGTATAAACACTATCAATAAACAAGAATTTTGGGAATTAGTTGGTGACCTGGAATGCCAAATTCCTGAAAATTACGATTTGAGGGTCCCTAGTATTTCTGACGCGATGGAGGAGAATATCAATTCTGAAGAGCTCATCATAGACTTTAGTGGATTTAACATAACCATAAATGACGAAGAAAAATACTTACCTGTCAAAAGAAAAGAATCAAAGCTAAAATCTTCCCATTTAAATCACAGTAAAATTCAGGAGCAAAAACAAAAATTAGGTTTGCAGGGGGAACTGTTGGTCTATCAGTATCTTGAAGACTATTTTAAAAGTGATAAAATTACTATTGAACATAGTTCGCAAGTAAAAGGAGATGGATTAGGTTATGATATTTTAGTTAAATATTCTAATGGTAAAAAAGAGCATATTGAAGTTAAAACGACTAGGAAACCTTACATTGATGGTTTTTATTTAACACCAAATGAATTAAGAGAACTTAAAAAATTAGAAAATTATCGAATTTATAGAGTTTATAATTTTGATCCTAAAAGTAAAAAAGCAGCTCTAAAGATAATTTCTAGTTCTGACATTGAAGAGTATAGGGCAGAGCCTGTAGGTTGGAAAATGTATAAAAAGAGAAATGATAATGACAAGGATCTTGATAGTTACATAGAGAATAATAACTAATGTGAGAGGATTTCTTTAGTTTCAAGAGGCTAGTCCTAATGAACTATTTTTATAATTCAAACATTGTTTGGTGATATTTGCTGCTATATTATACTCATAGATTCTTACCTAAAATTTTAAAAGCTACTTATAAGAAAGGACAAAATGAAAAAAATAATTATTATTGAGATAATACTAATGACAATTTACCTAACCTTATCTAACCGGATATATTGTTGTCAAAATAACATGTGGATATTATGGGTGTTAATATATATATCATTAAAAATGTTAACAACTTTTTTAATATCCAAAAAAAAAACAAACCTTGAGAAAATTTTCAACTATACTATAGCGCTAATATTTAGTTTTTTAGAGTTTATGTCTTATTATGTAATTTCACGTATCGAACAAACATGGCATTGGTTGGCTATAGTATTTGGATGTGTATGGATAGTATTGATAGGATTTAATATAAGAGAGAAATCTAATTCAAGAAATATCAAACAAGTCACGTTATTTACTGTTATTATAGTATTATTCTCATTAGTGTTATCATATGTTCATAAAGACCACTCTACAATTATTACAGGAATATCAGCGATATTAGTTTTGCTATTAACAAGTGATGAAATCGAAGCTTTGATGTGTGTAAAAATTTCAGAATTAAGAAAAGAACAATTATTTTTTTTAAAATATTGTTTAACAATACTATTACCTCTTATTTACATTTCTGCCAATATGTTTCCCATTCAGATAGACGAATGGCATGAGAGATTATTAATTGGAGCAAAGAGATTTGTTATTTTGGAAGTCTTCCTACCATTCTTTGTTTATCCACTTTATATAACATATATTAGGAGAAAAATCCAAGTTTTTTGTGGACTACCATCAGAGCAACTTTTTTTATCTGGAAGTTGGAATATGATTGTAGAAAATACTTATACACAACATAGGGTTATTGTAAGAAATATTTGTTATAGAATCGATGGCAATCAGATTAAATATAACAATAAGATATATAGAGTCAATGAAAAGTACGAAATTTTTAACGAAGAAAAAGAAAAGGTTGGTAGAATACAAAAAATTGATAAAGATGAAGAAGAAATTATTTTGGTATTTTCAGATTTCTCTAAAGTATCAGTAGTTAAAGTCAATTCTGAGAAATATAAGAAGTTCCATAAGATTGACAATGAAATAGATTATATTTTTTTTCAGGAGGAAGTGGAAGAACCTTTTACAAATTTTAAAGCGAAAGTGAGTTTATTTGCTTCTCCTAAAAATGGAAATCATTTTATTGAACTTAATAGTCAGACTAGAGAAAATTATATCTTGAAAAATGGAAAGTTAGAACGAATAGAATTAGAAGATATAGGGGGGGAAGGAAATAATAGACCCGGACTTGATATCCTAGGTTTAAAAAAATCTGAGACGTTAAATTAGTAGTAATTCATAGTGGAGAATCTTAAATAAATAGTAAGGAAAAATTATTAGATAGCGAGACATTCCATTTTTTATATTTAGCTTATTTTAATAAAAGGTTGATTACAAATGTAGTATATTGAAATTTTGAAGTATTTTAAAAAAGAAATCAAATGATATTAAGAAAAATAAATTGAATATTGATTAATAAGAGATAGTGTAGTCTTCAAACTGCACTATTTTTATGATCAATAGTTGATGTTGTGGATTGCAGAGATTTCACAAATACCAGAATCGGTTTTGAAAGATGCTTATAATTATATAGTTAAAGCTGAAGATGAATTATTTCATAAAAAAGGCATAAAGAAAGGCTTATTTGGAGCTGATAAGTATTGGGAAACAATGGAACAAAATTTAAATACCCAGAAATATGTAAAATCATTAAATCAGCAAATAATTGGGAAGAAATTATTTCAAATTGTCAAAAATTAGATTTCAAAAATTAGACTATATTTACCTTATTAAATAATACAGTGAGAAACGGTAATTATTATTTAAAAGTGGTTAATGAATTATAGAATATAAGTTTCCCCTTTTCACTCAAGTATAGTACACTTTTTAAGTGCAGAAATTCTACAAATTTCTTTCATAGAGGGATTTTAAAATGCAGTAAAAGCCTTATCCATCAAACCAGGCTTGAAAAAAGCTCGTAAAGCTAGCCAATTTTCAAAACGTTAATCAGTACGATTATATCAATGTTTCAAAGCACTCAAGAGTCATCTTTTGGGTGTCTTTTTTGTTTTGTTTAAAAAATTAAAAACTATGGGAAATAGCAGGATATCAGTACTTTTCAGAGTTTTCATGATGTAGTCTTTAATCTCTAAATCTTAGATATTAATATTTTTAGTAAAGTTTGTTTCTTGCGCACCAAAAATGGTGCGTTTCTATTTTTTTTGCTATAATAGAAATAAATAAAAGGAGGGCTCTCATGATTGGAGAAAATATAAAAACATTACGTAAAACACATGATCTCACCCAACCTGAATTCGCAAAGATTATTGGCATCTCTCGAAATAGCCTGAGCCGTTATGAGAATGGAACAAGTTCAGTTTCGACAGAATTAGTAGATCGTATCTGCAAAAAATTTAATGTTTCCTATCTCGATATCGTAGGGGAGGAAAAAATGCTTACACCAGTAGAAGATTATCAGTTAACATTAAAAATAGAATTGATAAAGGAACGAGGAGCGAATATCTTAGCGCAACTTTATCGTTTTCAAGATGAACAAGGAATTGAATTTGATGATAGTTCTAATCCTTGGGTTCTAATGAGCGATGATCTTTCTGATTTGATTAACACGAAGATTTATCTTGTTGCTACTTTTGAGGAAGTAGAGCGATATAATGGCTATTTGGATGGCATTGAACGTGTGCTAGAACAAGCTAGTCATCTAGTGGTGGCTTAATGAAATTAGATAAACTTAGCCAGGATGACTTTATTAAAGTCTCTAATCGACTCGTTCGTTCTTTAACTCGTGGTAAAACAATTTCATCTAAGCCCAAGGCTATCTTGCTCGGTGGACAGAGTGGTGCTGGTAAGACAACGATTCATCGTATTAAACAAAGGGAATTTCAAGGAAATATTATTGTCATTGATGGAGATAGTTATCGCTCTTTTCATCCGAACTACCTTACTTTACAGGAAAAGTATGGCAAAGATAGTGTGAATTATACCAAAGTATTTGCAGGCCAAATGGTTGAATATCTTGTAGATGAATTGAGTAAACAAGGTTATCATTTATTAATCGAAGGTACCTTGAGAACGACCGAAGTTCCTCGTAAAACAGCACAATTATTGACAGCTAGAGGCTATCAAGTCTCACTTGCACTGATTGCGACTAAGCCAGAATTGTCCTATCTCAGTACTTTGATACGTTATGAGGAGCTCTACGCTATAGATCCTAGTCAAGCTAGAGCGACTCCTAAAACACACCATGATGGAATTGTAGGACATTTGGTTAATAACTTACGGGAGTTAGAAAAGGAAGAACTTTTTAGACAAATTCAAATTTATCAAAGAGATCAATCGTGTGTTTATGATTCGCAAGTAGACGAAATCTCAGCAGCAGAAGTTTTACACGAATGCCTATTTGGAAAATGGAACACGGTTGAAAAAGAGATGTTGAAGGTAGGGCAGGAACGGTTGAGGGAGTTAGGTGATAATTGATAAGTGATGAAGGGGTAATTTATTTCGATGAATCGACAGCAATAGTTTTTTATAGAAGCTAAGGATTTATTGTCTAGAGAAACCCAAATTGTATTAATTGATGAATTTGATAAGGTAAATACTGCTTATACAATGCTTTTATCAAATGTTTGATGAGGGAGAGTTGGAAGATACAAATTACTTGGTAGATGTTTCTATAGGGTAAAATTCACACCATTACTTTTTAAGATTGCGATAAGCAATATCTCCAACTGTCATAGGAACTACATTAGAAGTATTTACATAAACCTGTGTTGTTCCTGTGTCACTGTGTGTTAGAGCTTCAGAAATAGCTTCTAAGCTCATTCCTGCTTGTTTGGCAAGTGTCGCTCCTGTATGTCGCAGTTTATGAGGTGTAGCATGTGCCGGCTCTTTATGTCACTTTCTGATGCTTTTCATTTTATTGTTTAGATAGTCGGCATGTAAAGGTTTGTTGATGTTTCCTTTGGTGTCGATATATGTAAATAAATTGTTCTGGATTACTGAGGGTGCCAAACTTTGATAGTTCGTATTTTTGTTATTTTTCCCAAGAGGTAAGAAGCTGAAGTAAGTCATTAGAAATAGAGAAAATAAGACCAAAAAACCTATTTCAGGAGAAAATGAAGGAAATATTTCCATAATAAAACGCATACTATCAAGTTTTTTCAATACCTGATAGTATGCGTTTTTAGGATTTTAAAGCCTGATTGCTCAGTCTCTTTTTCATTATAGTTCCGTTTGATTTATAGTTTCATTAATTCTATGGAGATTCATCATTTTGAGTAATAATAGTGCTTCCAGAAGTTAAAGATTCCATTTTATCCTTCAAGTGTCTGTATTAGATAATGTGTTCTAAATTTACTATATCTTGTTAGGATTTGGGTAGAATCATTGATAACAGAGTGTTGCAAATCTAGTTAGCTGAATGATTTATATTTATCTATTTTTCTAGTAACCAATCTATGATATTTTTTTTCTCAATTCCATTGTAATTTGCTGTTGGCTGAATCGTATCTATTGTTAATAGATATTTGGGGAATTGATCTTTAATGGCTTCTAGTGGTCTAAGTTCTCTTTCTAGTGTTTCTGGAGCAAGTGTTGTTTCACTGACCTGATAATAAGCGTAGTGGCCAAGATCAGTTACAACAACAAAATCAACCTCATACTTATCTAAATTACCAACATATACTTGTGAATATCTACGTCTCAATTCCAAATATACAATATTTTCCAAGATATGCCCAATATCTTCTTTGTGGTCTGGTAATAAGAGATGTCGTAAACCTAAATCAACGGGATAGTATTTTTCTAAGCGTTGCAATAATGCTCGACCTTTTACATCAAAACGTGGAACGGAATAAAAAAGTAAACTGTCTGTCAAAGTCGTCAAATAATTTTCCAAAGTATTATGGGAGATTGAAACATTTTGGCTAACTAGGGTATTGCGAATCTTATTTGTTGATATTAAGCTACCTGTACTACTGAGAAGGGTTCGGACAATGCGTTCAATAATAGTAGGATTTGGATTTCCCAATCTAGTGACAATATCATTTAACAGTATGGAGTTATATATTCCTCTGAGATAGTCAATTTTTTCAGCGTAAGATGATGTTTGCAATAAGTAAGGGAAAGCACTAAAGAGATAATTGTTAAAAATTTCTGTTGTATTCAGATTCTCTGAAGGAGATTGACCTGATAGGTATTCTTCAAATGACAAAGGAAGAACCTCTATCTCAACATACCGACCAGTCAAGTTTGTAGCTAATTGGCTACTCATAAAGTAGGCGTTGGATCCAGTCAAATAGAGGTCAACATTTGGTAGGATGAATAGACTATCTGCTACCAGCTCAAATTTTTCAACATGTTGAATTTCATCTAAAAAGATATAGTATGTTTTCTCGCTAACTAATTGATCTTTTATATAAGCGAATAATGTTTGAAAATGTCGGAGGTCATAATAACTCAGATCCTCAAAATTGATGGATATGATTTGATCCTCGTCTACCCCAGTTGCTAGTAACTCCTCTTTATAGAGTTGAAAAAGCACAGATTTACCAGCTCGTCTAACTCCACTCACAACCTTAATGATTTGACGGTCACGATGTCTTCTTAAAAAATCTAAATAATGTGGTCTTTTAATATAGTTCATAAATAGATACCTCAAAGATAGTATAATACAAATAGACATTATTTTCAAATATTTAGAAATAATATTTAATTCGTTTGATTATTTCTAAGTATTTAGAAATAGTATTTTTCTGCAATTAAAAAATAGTCCATTTTTGTATGGTATGATAGTAAATCTTATAAGGTGTTATAGCAAGTATTCAAATAAAAAGCGCATACTATCAGGAATAAAAAACTTGATAGTATACGTTTTATCCTAGAAATATTTACTAGCTGTTTTTCTCAAACTGACTTTTTAAGAAGTTACCTTATCAGCAATTTCAAATAAGTTTATGGAGCTATCTTTGGAAAAACTGTAGAATTTCAAAAATTACTACAGACCTTGAATTTTACTTATCATTTCAATGATTTAGATTGCTTACGTTTTGTTTTGATAAGTTTTACGGTAATCTCCAGGAGAAAGTCCAGTCCTTTGTTTAAAAATTTTAGTAAAGTAAGAATAATTATCATACCCTACTTGACAAGATACTTGTGATATCGAGATATTTGTTTGAGATAGGAGAGATTTAGCAGCATTAATGCGTTTATCCGTTATATATTTAACAAGAGTTTCTCCAGTTTCTTTTTTAAAAATTCTAGCTAAATGATCTGCGCTGAGATAAACCATATCTGCTAATATAGAACGATTTATATCTTCATAGTAGTGATGATCTATGTATTCGACGATGCGTTGAATACTATTTTTTTGGTTTTCAATGTTTGTTGCAAATTTCTTAGCATGTGACCAGTAATAATCAAAGTAATCCTGAAAAGATTCAATTGAATGAAAGCGTCGTTGGAATAAGAAATCATGAGTGCTGTTTTGGAATAATTTATGTGCCGAGATTCCATTTTGATCTAGATATATTCCTATTTGTTGAGTCCAATCTAGTAAAATTTGTTGTAGTGTGAAAGTAGGAATTTGAGAATTATAGGCAAGTGAATTAATTTTTTCTCTTAATTCGTATTCACTTAAGCTATCTAAAAACGTAATTGAAAGAGTTTCTGTTTTAAAGGAAGTTGGAAAACTATGTGGAACACATGTAATAGTATTCCAATAAGAAACATATTGTTCATTATAAGTGTAGAGTTCTTTGGTATGAAATAAAATATCGGATATTTTATGGCAACTCTTATATATAATGTTTGAGTATTTACTAAAGTTATTAGAAATTTGAGAATGAATCTCATATGCCAATTTGTCACTACGTTTGGATGAGTCTACTCTAAAGAGACAAACATATTGATCAACTTGGCTTTCCATCTTGAATAGACTTATCAGCTTATAAGAAGGTTGTGAAATTCTTTGAAGTTCTCTTTTTAGTTGAGAAGTCCATGATGGAGTTTCTGCAGAATAATCTTCTTCATTAAGATTGATTGTTAAAACTGCAAGAAAAAAATACTGGTGTTTTTGAAGAATAAAATCTTGTTTGTTTGCTATATTTTCTAGCTCATCAATGCGAGAAATTTGAGGTTTTCTAAGGTAATCATACCAGAAGTTATCTTCTATTTGTAAAAGTGCATCATTTTTTCCGTTTAAGTTATGATTCTCAATTTTACTAATGGCTTTTTGAATAATAAATTCTAATTTTTCAAAGTTAATGGGTTTTAGATAGTATTCGAAGCTTTGCAATTCAATTGCTTTTTGAGCATAGTTGAAGTCGGCGTAATTGGTTAAAAAAATTGTTTTTATATCATATTTTTCATTTCTAATCCAAGATAAGAGTTCGAGGCCGCTACCTTGAGGCATTTCTATATCGCTTATCATGAGATCAATAGGATGCTCTCTAATAATATTTTGAGCTTGAGTGAGGCTATAGGCAACACAAACAGTGTCAATGTGTAGTTTAGCCCAATTTATTTTCTCTCGTAAAGCTTCAATGATAAAACGATCGTCATCAACTAATAAGATGTTCATTATAACCTCCGTCTATAATCTTGTATGGAATGAGTAAAAGAATTTTAGCTCCACCTTCTTCATTATTTTCAAATGCAACACTATAGTCATTAGGATAGAGAAGATTTAAACGTTCGATGGTGTTTGTAATCCCAATATGATGTCCATCTTCTGTTATTAGAGACTGTTTCTGATTTAGTTTTGATAAAATTTCTTCAGAGAAACCTGGACCATTATCCTCGATACAAATCTGAATATAATCTGAGTCCTCCGTTTTTACTTTTTTTATTGATAGTAAAATTGTAAATAAATCCTGAAATGAAAAACCGTGTTTGATTGTGTTTTCAATAAATGTTTGTAAAAGTAATGATGGGATAAGAGTATTTTGTAGGTCATCATTGTAGTTTAGTGAAAAGTAGATGCTATTTCCATATCGAATTCGTTGTATTTCTAAATAATCTTTAATATGCTGAACTTCATCTTTAAGTTCTGAAAAATCTTGATTAGCCATAAATAAATGACGGAGATAATTTGAAGTTAGGATAGTTAATTCTTCAATTTCCTTGTAGTTTTTTGTTTGAAGCATACTATGAATCATTGATAACATATTTAAGTAGAAATGCGGACGAATTTGGTTCTTAAGATAATTAAGTTCAATCTTCTTAAGTTCTAGTTGTGAATGGTATTCCCTTATTTTTAATTCTTGCATGTCAAAAATTACTTTATTAAGTTTATCATTTGCCTTATCAATTTCTAGTATACCTTCAGATATAAAAAATTCAGAAGGGGGGATGGAGTCCCCAAGTTGAGAGAGCCGTTCAGTGAGTCTTGTTATTGGTTTAATCATCCATTGACGAATATACAGGATAATGATGATTGATAAAACGGTGATAATGATAGGAACAGCTGATAAAAATACTTCTAAGAGTGTGATATTTCTAAAGACTTCGGCATAATCGACTAAAACATAAATATCGAAAGGTAAATGCGTTTTTTCATTTTGAGCATGAATCAGGTAGTTTTCGGAGGGGATATTGTTAGGCTCTTTTAGAGAAAGTTTACCATTATTTCCAATATTAAGTTTTCTTAGAGGCTTTAGGATATCTTCTGAAGATATGACGGCATAAATGATTTTTCCTTCGTAATGAACAGATTTAACTAAGTATTCGCTGTTTTTAGTAGTTACATTTTTCCATTTACGGTCACTTATATCACTACGCAATGATTTTAGATTTGATTTTAATAGTAGATAATCTTCATATGGAATATAAAGATTGGAGACGTTTATAAAATGTTCAGTACTATCGGTTTCTAATAAGAATGTCATATGAGTTTCATTTTGATATTCAAACTCTATAAAGCTAGTTTGAACTTTTTTAAGATTTTCTTGATACTCAAGAAACGTTTGTACATGATTTAATTTCTCTAAAGATTCATTATGCGTTATTGTTGAGTACATAAAGCGTTCTACAGAATGCAACTTCTCATTAACAGAATCAGCATAAATTTCAATTGAACTACGTAGGTGTACTATATTTTGGTTTTTAATAAAATTTCTGGTTATGTTACTCATAGCAATATTGATTAAAATATTTATCAATAGTAGTACAAGTAGGAGTTTAAAGAAAAAATGAATGGAATGTTTTTTTGATAAGTCGTGATTTAATTTCATATACTATTCTCCTCTTAAAATTATAGCACTTTGAAAATACGATATCATGTAACAAAACAGATATGTTTTATCAAGATGTCGGAAAAGTAATAGTTTTTAAAATTAAAAAACTGAAAAATTGATAAACCTAGTCCAAAAAGTTCTATTAAGGGAATTCTATATGGTGTAAAATAATCGTAGAAAATCAGATGGGAGGAAAAACATGAAAGTAGCATCTCAACTTCATAAAATCAAATTAAAGCATAGTATTCCGTTATATATATTACTTTTTCCTTCAATATTGCTATTAATTTTATTTTCCTATATTCCCATGTTGGGACTAATTATTGCATTTAAAGACTATTCACCAGCCAATGGTATCTTTGCTAGTCAGTGGGTAGGATTTAAGTACTTTACTCAATTTTTCTCATCATTCCAATTCGGGACAACTATGTTCAATACATTAAAAATTTCACTTTATAGTATTGTAGTAGGATTCCCCTTACCTATTATACTAGCTATCATTAGTAATCAGTTAAGAGTTGGGAAATTTAGAAAAATATTTCAAGTGACAACCTACTTACCCCATTTTATCTCTACAATGGTTATGTGTGGGATGATTATCTTATTTTTATCTCCTACTAGTGGTTTGTTAGCGAATGTATTTAAGTCTGTTGGAATTACTATTCCAGATCTTTTATCAAAACCTAGTAATTTTGCAGGTGTTTATGTTTGGAGTGATGTATGGCAACATATTGGTTGGGATAGTATTATTTATTTGGCAGCGCTTTCTGCAATTGATCCTACATATTATGAGGCCGCAACTATGGATGGTGCCTCTAGATTACAAAAAATTCGGCATATAGAATTACCATTACTTTTGCCGACTGCTATGATTTTGCTAATATTAAGAGCAGGTAGTTTATTAAGTGTAGGGTTTGAGAAAGTGTTACTATTACAGAATCCTCTTAATTTAGCAGGAAGTGAGATAATTTCGACCTATGTTTATAAAGTTGGTATGGTGAACTTTCAGTATAGTTATTCGACAGCTATTGGGTTATTTAACACCGTAGTCAATCTAATAATTTTGTTATCTGTCAACTGGTTCTCGAAAAGATATACTAGAACGGGTCTTTTTTAAAGGAAGGAGTGCTTAAAGTGAGATGGTTTCATAAATCAAGAAAAACAAACTCTGAATTATTATTTGATATAGTTACCTATGGTTTAGCAATTTTCCTTATCCTGTTAATTGTTTATCCGTTATGGTTTGTAGTGATTGCATCTTTTAGTAATCCTTCAGATGTTGCAAATGGAAAGGTATGGTTTATTCCTAGAGAATGGAAATTAGATGGATATTTACGTCTTATTCAACAACCTTTATTCTTACGTAGCTATCTAAATACCATTTTATATACTGTTGTTGGTACCTTAGTTGCTTTAGTAGTCAATATTCCAGCTGGTTATGCTTTATCTAGAAAAGAATTAGTTGGTAGAAAATGGATGAGTATTCTATACATAATCCCTATGTTCGTATCAGGTGGCTTGATTCCTACCTACTTAACAGTAAAGAATGTTGGTCTAATTGATACATTTTGGGTAATGGTAATACCTTTTGCGGTTTCATCATACAATATTATTGTTGCTAGAACTTTCTTTAATAATAGTATTCCAGACGGGATGTGGGAGGCTGCGCAAATTGATGGATGTGGTACAATTCGTTATTTTATTAAAATAGTTGTTCCGTTATCAAAAGCTATTATAGCAGTTATTGGACTTTGGACTGCAGTTGGTATTTGGAATTCGTGGTTTAATGCTTTAATTTATTTAACGAATGAAAATTTACAGCCATTGCAATTAATTTTACGACGTTTACTAATTAGTAATCAAATGTTACAATCGCAAGCAACAGGAGAAGTGGCATCAGATCTTCGTATCAAAGCAGATATGATGAAATATGCAGCAATTGTTATTTCAACCGCTCCGATAATGTTGCTATATCCCTTTGTTCAAAAATATTTTAATCAAGGCGTAATGATTGGCGCCTTGAAAGAATAGGAGAAAAACATGAAAAATAAATCATTTACATATTTGTTCTTAGGAACAGTTACACTTGCTGGCTTAACAGCCTGTGCAAATTCCAATAATGCGAATAAGGACGATAAGTCTGGAGAAGATTCTTATAAAATCACAACTGTTCGTTGGTCTGACTGGGGGGAAGATTATCATAAAGGTTTTCTAACTGATTCTGCCAAAGAATCAGGTATCGATGTTAAATGGGATACACTTGTAGCTGCAGATTGGGCAGATAAGAAATCTGTGTTGGTTGCTAGTGGAGATTTACCAGATGCATTTTTAGGTTCAAATGCTTTTACAGATTCAGAAATTGCTCAGAACCAATCTTTATTTATTCCATTGGAAGATTTAATCAAAGAAAACATGCCAAATTTAACTAAGGCTATGGAGAAAGAACCTAAGATTAAAGCTATGATTACTTCACCAGATGGTCATATCTACAGTCTACCTAAAAAATTACCGATGCGTCCTACTGTAGCTAATCAGCTATTTATTAATAAAAAGTGGCTGGATAATTTAGGATTAAAGGTTCCAGAAACTTATGATGATTTAGTAAAAGTACTACAAGAATTTAAGGATAAAGATGCGAACGGAAATGGAGACGCTTCTGATGAAATTCCATTCGGAGCAGGAAACTTTGATCCAACATTCTCATATATTCTTCCGTTCAATAATCGTTTAGGGGCAGATAATACGTATGAAATGTCTGTAAAAGATGGAAAACCAGTCTACCTTCGTACAGAGGAAAGTTATAAACAAGGGATTGCGGCAATGCACGAATCTTATAAAAAAGGTTTGATTGATCCGGAAATCTTTACAGAAGATACCTCTATGAGTGTAGCAAAACGTATGGATAAGGGAGTATCTAGAGTAGGTGTTTCTAGTGGTTGGACAGCAGATGCAACGTTTGGCTTACATTCAAGTGAATATATTGCTCTACCTGCTTTAAAAGGTATGGATGGTAAACAATATGTCTTTTCTGATCCAGATCATTACAACTATGGTCGAAATGAAATTTTGATTACAAATAAGAGCAAAAACCCTGCTAAATTATTGAAATGGTTGGATAAATTATATACAGATGAAGCAAGTATTCAGAATTTCTATGGATCATTTGGAATAGCTACTGAAAAGAATGGTGATAAGTTTAAAGTGTTACCTCCTAAAGATGGTAAATCAGCTGATGAATGGGCATGGATTAATTCACTTCGAGATTTTGGTCCTAAATACGTAAGCGATGATATCAATAGTCGCGTAGAAATCGATCAAACACAAGGTGATGGATTGAAATTGAAGATGGACCAAGATTTGAAACAATTTGCGT
Organism: Streptococcus sp. 27098_8_76; assembly: GCF_041432315.1. Taxonomy (GTDB): domain Bacteria; phylum Bacillota; class Bacilli; order Lactobacillales; family Streptococcaceae; genus Streptococcus. The sequence continues at coordinate 43,501 of NZ_JAPVZI010000009.1, forward strand.
TGCCAGCTTACCCTAATGTGATTTATTCACAAGAAGAACTTAACAAATTATCATCAATCTATGTGAGTATTGAATCTTATGTCAAACAACAAGCATCTAAATGGGTAGTTGAAGGCGGCATAGAAAAAGAATGGGACTCATATAAAGAAACTCTTAAGAATATGGGATTGGACGAATTTATGAAGATTCAACAGGAAGCATATAATCGTTACCAAAAAGAAGTAAAAGAGTAATATTTTATATGAACTCTTGGTTGTATAAACAAGGGACTAGCTAATTACAGGAAGCGAGACTGATAACATCAAATTATCTCGCTTCCTTTATTCTAATTTTTAAAGAAATTTGGAAATGTTTTTTAAATAATTTAGGTAATATTTTTGTGCAACTGACATTCTAAAATATAGAGTTAAGACGATTGATTTTATGGAGAATATATTATGCAAAAATTATTTTCATTAGATGGAAAAGTGGTTAGAATTTTAACTTTTTTGACAGATTTAATTATTTTAAATACTCTATTTATTGTTAGTTGTATTCCAATAGTTACAATTGGGGCATCATTAACTTCTCTTACGACAATGTGGTATCGTATTTTAAAAGGTAAAGATACCGATATTGCTTATCATTATTTTCGGATCTTTAGACGAAATTTTAAACAGTCAACTTTTATTTGGTTGTTTATCCTCCTAATAGAATTACTTTTATATGTGAACTATTGTCTTTGGGGCTATTCAAGTTTATTTTCAGAGTATAGTTTATTGTTAGTGTTGCCCTTTTTATTTGTTATAATACTTTTGATGAGTGTTATTTTTCCCTATATTGGTCTATTTAAAGATAATCTAAAAAATAGTATTGTAAATAGCGTATTAATTTGTATGTTAAATCCAATACAAGCTATCATGTTGGTTTTATTTAATATTTCTGTACTGTATATGAGTTTTAGTAGTCCAGAACGAGTTTTAACAGCTATTTACGTATTTACATTTGGGGGATTTGCTTTTTGCGGATTGATGAATGTAACGATAACAAATAAAATGTTTGATAAGGTAAAGAAATTTACTAAAAGGAGGAAAACAAATTGAAAATTTTTAAGGGAGAGTTTTATCGAATCTCTGTATTAACAGACAAGCTAGTAAGGTTAGAATACTCTCAAACTGGAAGTTTTGAGGATAGAACGACACAACTTATCTATAATAGAGATTTTGGCCAAGTTTCGTTAGATTATATCGAGACATCAAACGTACTAGATATTATGACGGACTATTTCCATCTGCACTTTAATAAAGGAGAATTTAACGCCGAAAATTTATTTATAGAATTAAAAGGAAATTTTGCCGTATATGGTAGTCGCTGGTATTTTGGTGAATCTATTGAAACGTTAAAAGGAACAGCTCGGACTCTGGATAAGGCAGATGGAGCAATCTCATTAGAAGATGGAATTATTAGCCGAAATGGTATAGCCTTATTGGATGATTCTCAAGGATTTATTTGGGATGAACAGTCTGGTTATATTGAGAGAGAAAATCAAATTGACCTCTATTTCTTTGCCTATGGGCATGATTATAGAGGAGCAATCAGAGACTTTTACCATTTGACTGGTTCAACACCTTTGTTGCCAAGATATGCTTTAGGCAATTGGTGGAGTAGATATTGGCCTTATACGTCGGATGAATACTTGGATTTAATAGACAGATTTGAAACAGAGAACATTCCATTATCTATCGGTGTGTTAGATATGGATTGGCATATAACTGACATTCCAGCCCGTTTTGGAAGTGGGTGGACAGGATATAGTTGGAATAGAAACTTAATACCTAATCCAGAACAGTTATTGCAACAACTTCATGATAAAAAGTTAAAACTCTCTTTAAATGTCCATCCTGCTGATGGTATACGGGCTTATGAAGAAGCTTATCCTCGAGTCGCCAAACGATTGGGGTTAAATGTAGAACTAGAAGAACCTGCTATTTTTGATTTTTTTAATCCCTCTTTTAGAGAATCCTACTTTGAAGATGTTCATTATAAGCTAGAAAAGCAGGGAGTAGATTTTTGGTGGATTGACTGGCAACAAGGGACACAAGGCATGTTGGATCCACTGTGGCTTTTAAACCATTATCATTATCAGGATAGTTGTAAAAATGAAGAAGGTGGTTTGATTTTATCAAGATATGCAGGTCCTGGTAGTCATCGCTACCCTGTTGGTTTTTCAGGGGATACTATTATTAGTTGGAATTCCTTAAGATTTCAACCTTATTTTACAGCGACAGCATCAAATATCGGTTATAGTTGGTGGAGTCATGATATTGGTGGACACATGCTGGGGGATTATGACGAAGAGCTACAAACCAGATGGCTACAGTTTGGCGTTTTTAGTCCGATTACTCGATTACATAGTTCCAGAAGTCCCTTTAATAGTAAAGAACCTTGGTTTTTTTCAGAAACAACATCTAAGATTATGAAGAAATACCTTCGTTTGAGACATCAGATGATTCCATATCTATATACCATGAATGTAAAGACACACGAGGAAGGTGCCCCATTAATTAGCCCAATGTATTATTTCTACCCAGAGAATGATGAGAGCTATAATGTTCCAAATCAATACTTTTTTGGAACAGAACTGATGGTGGCTCCCATTGTAGAAAAGATGGATTTGGCATTCCAATCTGCAAAAGTGGATGTATGGTTCCCTGAAGGTGAATGGTATGACTTCTTTTCAGAGAAAAAATATACAGGTGGTGTGAAGTTGAGTGTTTATAGAGACATTTCGACTATGCCTGTGTTTGCAAAAAGTGGTGCAATCATTCCCCTGGTTGGTTCTGAGATAGATATGGGTGTTGAGTTACCTGAAGTTGTAGATTGGTATGTATTTCCAGGCAAACAACATTCTTTTGAAATGATTGAAGATCAAAATGGTCAAAGATATAAAACAAGATTATCAATCGATTGGGAAATGGGAATAGTAGAGTTGGCATTACAAGGAGATTCTAGTATCGTTCCAAGCAATAGAAAACATAGAATTCATTTTAAAGGAACGAATGTGTCTATAATTGAATTGCCAAATAAGAATGATACAGCTAGATTTGAATGTAAAGATAATAAAATACCATCTCTGAATGATGAAGTTTTTAGACTACTAAAGACAGCTTCTCTTCCATATGAATTAAAAGATAGATTGTTAAATCAATTCATCAATGCGAAAAATTCTCATGAGTTAATGAATATCTTGCATCATCAGGATAAGGAATTGAGAGGGCGTTTGTTGGAAATGATATTTACTAGCGAAAACTAATTGAGACATTTCGTACACAATTTCTATTATTTAATGTGTAATAGTTTTACATTTCTATGCTTATTGACTTGTATTTTAGTAATTACAAGTTTGGCATAGGGATGTTTTTTGTTTACTGAAGAGGAAAGGATAAGTATGTTTCAAGGTTTGAAACATTTTTTAACTAAACAGGAGCAAATTTTTAAAGGTGATTTTTCAAAGTAACTTCCACTTGCCTGACCGAAGTGGAAGTTAGTCTGAAATGGATTTTTATGATGGAATTAAGTATGAGATGTATGATTTTTTCAGAAAATTTTCTAAAACAAACAGGATTTGTTTGACATTTGTTTGAAAATTCTGTAAAATGAATTATTATATCGTTAAAGGAGAATATATATGGAAAAACAGAAAACATTTTTTGGACATCCTATGGGCTTGTCCACCCTCTTCTTTACAGAGATGTGGGAACGCTTTTCTTACTATGGGATGCGAGCTATCCTACTTTACTATATGTACTATAGTGTGCAAGATGGTGGGTTGGGGATGGATAAGACCACGGCTGCATCGGTTATGGCGATTTATGGCTCGCTGGTATTTTTGTCCTCGGTTGTCGGTGGTTTTGTCAGTGACCGTATTTTAGGAAGCCGTAAGACTGTCTTTTACGGTGGGATTTTGATTATGCTAGGGCATATTGCTTTGGCAACACCTTTTGGACAAGTGGCTCTCTATCTTTCTATTGCCTTGATTATCTTTGGAACTGGATTTTTAAAACCCAATATCTCAGATATGGTGGGGGGAATTTATGAGAAAGAGGATGATAGACGGGATGCAGGTTTTAGTATCTTTGTCTTTGGTATTAACTTAGGTGCCTTCGTTGCCCCTTATCTAGTAGGTTATCTAGGTCAGGAAGTCAATTTCCATCTAGGTTTCTCATTAGCTGCCGTTGGGATGTTCTTTGGTCTGGTGAAGTATGTTTTAGATGGGAAGAAATACCTGCCTGAATCAAGTCTTTACCCCACTGATCCCCTTTCACAGAAGGACCAGCAGACCTTGATTAAACGCTTGCTGATTACACTTGTCATGGTTATTCTCGTGGTTATAGGTTTAGTCTTTACTCACCAGTTTAACGTGGATATGATTGTTAATATCTTTACAGTGATTGCGGTAATCATTCCAATCTACTATTTCTTCAAAATTTTATCTAGTCAGAAAATAACTGCTACTGAGAGATCCCGAGTGTTTGCCTACATTCCTTTATTTATCGCTGGAGTACTCTTCTGGTCTATTGAGGAGCAGGGGTCTGTTGTTCTCGCTCTATTTGCGGATGATCAAACTCGACTTTACTTTAATGTATTTGGGAATCAGATTCATTTCCCATCTAGTTTCTTCCAAAGTATCAATCCACTTTTCATTATGATTTATGTGCCGATTTTTGCATGGTTGTGGGGAAAAATGGGTAAAAAGCAACCGTCCTCTTCTAAGAAATTTGCTTACGGTTTATTAGCAGCAGGTTTATCCTTCTTGTGGATGATGTTACCAGGGATGCTCTTTGGGACAGATGTTAAGGTCAGTCCTTTCTGGTTGATTATGAGTTGGGCTATTGTGATTGTGGGGGAAATGTTGATTTCGCCTATTGGTTTATCAGTCACTACTAAGCTAGCACCAAAATCCTTCCAAGCACAAATGATGTCTATCTGGTTCTTAAGTAACGCTGCTGCCCAAGCTATCAATGCTCAAATTGTAAAATTTTATACAAGCGAAACTGAAGTGGCTTACTATGGAATTGTTGGAGGAATTACGATTGTATTCGGTATTATCTTACTCTTCTACGTTCCACGTATTGAAAAACTAATGTCTGGTATCAAATAGAGAAAAACTGGAATTTCTGTAGGGATTCTAAAAGTTAGATCAATTATTTATTCAAAGGATTTAGTTCCGTATTGTATAGGGCTAGGTCCTTTTAGTTTGATTAATACTCATGATGTTTCTGATATTCCTAGTAGACATTTGTACACTTTTCTATTTAATACTCAATGAAAATCAAAGAGCAAACTAGGAAACTAGCCGCAGGTTGCTCAAAACACTGTTTTGAGGTTGTGGATAGAACTGACGAAGTCAGTAACCATATCTACGGCAAGGCGACGTTGACGTGGTTTGAAGAGATTTTCGAAGAGTATAAGTCAAAGCCCATCAAAAAATCTCACTATTCATTAGGCTAAAGGAAACCTAATCATAGTGAGATTGTGAATTATAGTAGGGTTTGTATGGTCTCTTCAATTTGTTTGGGGTCTGATTTGGAAGAGAAGCGTTCAAAGACCTGTCCATCACGACCGATGAGAAATTTAGCGAAATTCCATTCGATTCGTTTTCCCAGTGGGCCAGATTTCTGGTCTTTCAACCAAACATAGAGGGGATCTGCCTCCTTACCGTTGACCTTGATCTTGGCAAAACGTGGGAAAGTGGTTTGATAATGTAGGCTACAGAAGGTGTTGATTTCCTCTGCGCTGCCTGGTGCTTGTCCCATAAACTGATTGCAAGGGAAGTCTAAAATCTCAAAACCTTGGTCTTGATAGCGATCATAGAGTTCTTGAAGTCCTTGGTACTGGGGCGTTAAACCACATCCAGTAGCAGTGTTGACAACCAAGAGAATCTTACCACGATAGGCATCTAGTGAGGTTTCTTGATTGTCTTGCTTCAAGACTGAAAAATCGTATAGTGAAGTCATTGCTTGCTTTTCTCCTTCTGTTTGGTATTTTTAGGAGTTTTCTCCTCCTGTAGTGATAGAAATCCGTAGGTCAGAGTTCCAAAAATGCTACCGATAATCAGGCCGTACATTAGGAAAGGACCACTTTTATCAAATTGCATGAGCAACTTCGCAAAATCTGAAAGGGACATCTGCTGAACGAAGACTTTATGAAAGATGAGTAGGGTAAAGAGGCCAATCTGAAGACCGATAAACACAACCCAGCTTCGAAATTTGATTTGGGCTTTGCTGTAGGTTTTGAGGATGATTTCTGACTTGTCATCTTTTTCCAGATGGAGTTCTTTGACGGCTCTCTGAGTTTTTAAAGTAATGAAAAAAATGAGTCCAGAGTAAACGTAGGGCATGGCATAGCGAACGACCTCTATGAAGCGTCCAAATAATAGATAAAACAAGAAGAGAAAGAAGGAAGAATAAACGATTTGGACCATGGAACGGGCACAAGCCTTATAGATAATTTCTTGCCGGCATTCATCAAAAGGACCCTGAATGTGAAAGAGATTTCGAAGTAGGCGAATGGTTAAGTCTTCTTTTTTCATGCTAGTAACCTCCTAAATGAGCGGTTTTTGATTGACTTCTTTAACGAGTTGATAGAGATAATAAAGATAAGTGATAGAAGAAATGCTAGCGATAGTCAGCAGTAAATAATAATTCCAATTGCCTGAGACGAGCATTAGTTGTAGAAAAGATAGAATCATAAAGTATAGTGCTAAGTTAAGTGTGCGCGTTTTTGGGGAGTCAATCTTTAGATAAGTCAGTCCTTTATTAAGCCCTGGAAAAAAGACTAGCACGAGGAATATCTCTCTGATTGGCAAGTCCCCTGAAATGATGATGAAGATGAGCAGAGAACTGAACAAAAGATGATAGGTAAGTAAAGTTAGTAATGATTTCATAGGTACCTCCTAATCCTGGTCTTTTTTAGCTCTTGCAATACGAAGTGAGTCGACAATATGTATCATCACTCCGAAAAAGAAAGCTCCCAGTATAGTTTTAAAAATATGTTTTGTATTTAGAAGAGAACTGATAAAATTTGGATTTTCACTTGTTAGGGTATCAATGGGTGGAATTATAAAAAATATTATTGTTCCATAAATCGAACCTGCTTTCAGACCAGGATAACGTAACTGTTTCTTTTCTTTTTTCATGAGTTTCCTCCTAATCCTCATCTTGATTTTTCTTAGTTTTTGCAATGCGACGGGAGATGATAATTTGTATAATCACTCCGAAGAAGAAAGACTGGAGAATACTTGAAAAAATATTTTTAAAAGCGAGAAGTGACTGAAGATAGTCCTGACTCTCACCTAGCAGTATATGGAGAAGAGGGCTTGAAAAAAAACTCATTAATCCATAGAGTAGACCTGCTTTAAGACCTGGGTAATGTAGTTGCTTACTTTCTTTCTCACTCAGCATATCTGGATCAATAGCTGTAATCCCTGTTTTTTGCATTTGGTATGTGAGATATCCAGCAACGATGAGGGCAATCACTAAAATCAGAGGAGGATAGACTAGAGCCACTAGTTGAGGATATTTATAGGCCAGAACGAGCGGAATAAGATTTCCGAAAATCATCAGATAAAAAAGGAAGATAAAGACTTGGTTACCTATACGGTCTGCCTCGCGTCGTTTGTATTCGTCAAGTGGATCAGAAATACCGTATGTGCGCTTGATGAGTTTTTCAGTGAAGGTTTCTTTTTTCATGTGTTGGCTCCTTTTTTAAAAATCATCCTCCCAAAAGAGACTGTTGAGGTCAGTTTGGAGGCTGCGGGCGAGATTGAGACAGAGTTCCAGAGTTGGGTTGTACTTGTCGTTCTCAATCATGTTGATGGTCTGTCTCGAGACACCGATATCCTTGGCGAGCTCGAGCTGGGAAATGCCCAGTTCCTTGCGAAATTCTTTCACACGATTCATCTGTTCTCCTTTCTGATTTGTGTCGTATATATTTGACTACATTATATTCTTCTATAGAGCGAATGTCAAGCATATTTGACATATTTCTTAAAGAAATCTTACTTGTTTTTGGCCTATTTGTCTGACTAGTGCAAGCTAGTCAGATTTGTGGTAAAATAGATAAGATATGACAAAAGAATTTCATCATGTAACGGTCTTACTCCACGAGACGATTGATATGCTCGACGTAAAGCCTGACGGTATCTACGTTGATGCGACTTTGGGTGGAGCAGGCCATAGCGAATATTTATTAAGTAAATTAAGTGAAAAAGGCCATCTCTATGCCTTTGACCAAGACCAGAATGCCATTGACAATGCGCAAAAACGCTTGGCACCTTACATTGAAAAGGGAATGGTGACTTTTATCAAGGATAACTTCCGTCATTTACAGGCACGTTTGCGCGAAGCTGGTGTTCAGGAAATTGATGGAATTTGTTATGACTTGGGAGTGTCTAGTCCTCAGTTGGATCAGCGTGAGCGTGGTTTTTCTTATAAAAAGGATGCACCATTGGACATGCGGATGAATCAGGATGCTAGTCTGACAGCCTATGAAGTGGTAAACCACTATGACTATCATGACTTGGTTCGTATTTTCTTCAAGTATGGTGAGGACAAATTCTCTAAACAGATTGCGCGTAAGATTGAACAAGCACGTGAAGTGAAGCCAATCGAGACAACGACTGAGTTAGCAGAAATTATCAAGTCGGCCAAACCTGCCAAGGAGCTCAAGAAGAAGGGTCATCCTGCCAAGCAGATTTTCCAGGCTATTCGAATTGAAGTAAATGATGAACTGGGAGCGGCAGATGAATCCATTCAGCAGGCTATGGAGATGTTGGCTCTAGATGGTAGAATTTCAGTGATTACCTTTCATTCACTAGAAGACCGCTTGACCAAGCAATTATTCAAGGAAGCTTCAACGGTGGAAGTTCCAAAAGGTTTGCCTTTCATCCCAGATGATCTCAAGCCCAAGATGGAATTGGTATCCCGTAAGCCAATCTTGCCAAGTGCAGAAGAATTAGAAGCCAATAACCGCTCGCACTCAGCTAAGTTGCGCGTGGCCAGAAAAATTCACAAGTAAGAGGAAAAAATGGTAGATAAAAAAGAAACAACCAGTCAATTCTTGCAGAGTCGTATAAAAAAATTCTCCCGTGTGGAGAAGGCTTTTTATCTTTCCATTGCGTTTACAGCTCTCGTTTTGGCGCTTAGTATTATCTTTATGCAGACTCGACTCCTACAAGTACAAAATGATTTGACAAAAATCAATGCGCAGATAGAGGAGAAGAAGACAGAGTTGGATGATGCCAAACAAGAGGTAAATGAATTGTTGAGGGCAGAACGCTTGAAAGAAATCGCAAATTCTAAGGACTTAAAATTGAATAACGAGAATATTCGATCAGCGGAGTAAGATATGAAGTGGACAAAAAGAATAACCCGATTTGCGATTAGAAACCGTAAATCTCCAGCAGAAAACCGTAAAATAGTGGGGAAGTACATCAGCTTGTTAGCTGTCGTACTTTTCGCTGTCTTTTTGGTCAATTTTGCTGTTATTATCGGAAGTGGTAGTAAATTTGGAACGGATCTAGTCAAAGAGGCTAAGAAAGTTCACCAAATAACTCGTACAGTCCCTGCCAAACGTGGGACTATTTATGACCGAAATGGAGTCCCGATTGCTGAGGACGCAACCTCCTATAATGTCTATGCTGTCATTGATAAAAAATACAAATCAGCAACGGGAAAAATTCTTTATGTAGAAGATGCCCAGTTTAATAAGGTAGCAGAGGTTTTCCATAAGTATCTGGATATGGACGAGACTTATGTTAAAGAACAATTGTCTCAACCGAATCTGACCCAAGTTTCTTTTGGTGCAAAAGGAAATGGGATTACCTATGCCAATATGATGGCTATTAAAAAGGATTTGAAAGACGCTAGTGTTGAAGGAATTGACTTTACAACTAGCCCAAACAGAAGCTATCCAAATGGACAATTTGCCTCTAGTTTTATTGGTTTAGCCCAACTCCATGAAAATGAGGATGGTAGCAAGAGTTTGCTGGGAACTTCTGGAATGGAGAGTTCCTTGAACAGTATTCTTGCAGGGACAGACGGCATTATTACCTATGAAAAGGATCGTCTGGGTAATATTGTACCCGGAACAGAACAAGTTTCCCAGCAAACGGTGGATGGTAAGGATATTTACACAACCATTTCCAGCCCCCTCCAGTCCTTTATGGAAACCCAGATGGATGCTTTTCAAGAGAAGGTAAAAGGAAAGTATATGACAGCGACTTTGGTCAGTGCTAAAACGGGAGAGATACTCGCAACGACGCAACGACCGACCTTTGATGCAGATACAAAAGAAGGCATTACAGAGGACTTTGTTTGGCGTGATATTCTTTATCAAAGTAACTATGAACCAGGATCAGCCATGAAGGTCATGACGTTAGCTTCTTCTATTGATAACAATACCTTCCCAGGTGGAGAATACTTCAATAGCAGCGAATTAAAAATAGCGGATGTGACGACTCGAGATTGGGACGTTAATGAAGGTTTGACCGTCGGTGGTATGATGACTTTTTCTCAAGGTTTTGCACACTCAAGTAACGTTGGGATGACCCTCCTTGAGCAAAAGATGGGAGATGCTACCTGGCTTGATTATCTTAATCGTTTTAAATTTGGTGTTCCGACCCGTTTCGGTTTGACGGATGAGTATGCTGGGCAACTTCCTGCGGATAATATTGTCAACATTGCGCAAAGCTCATTTGGACAAGGGATTTCAGTGACCCAGACGCAAATGATTCGTGCCTTTACCGCTATTGCTAATGACGGTGTCATGCTGGAGCCTAAATTTATTAGTGCCATTTATGATCCAAATGATCAAACTGCTCGGAAATCTCAAAAAGAAATTGTGGGAAATCCTGTTTCTAAAGATGCAGCTAGTCTAACTCGTACTAACATGGTTTTGGTAGGGACGGATCCGGTTTATGGAACCATGTATAACCACAGCACAGGCAAGCCAACTGTAACTGTTCCTGGGCAAAATGTAGCCCTCAAGTCTGGTACGGCTCAGATTGCTGACGAGAAAAATGGTGGTTATCTAGTCGGGTTAACCAACTATATTTTCTCGGCTGTATCGATGAATCCGGCTGAAAATCCTGATTTTATCTTGTATGTGACGGTCCAACAACCTGAACATTATTTAGGTATTCAGTTGGGAGAATTTGCCAATCCTATCTTGGAGCGGGCTTCAGCTATGAAAGACTCTCTCAATCTTCAAACAACAGCTAAAGCTTTGGAGCAAGTAAGTCAACAAAGTCCTTATCCTATGCCTAGTGTCAAGGATATTTCACCTGGTGATTTAGCAGAAGAATTACGTCGCAATCTTGTACAACCTATCGTTGTGGGAACAGGAACGAAGATTAAAAACAGTTCTGCTGAAGAAGGGAAGAATCTTGCCCCGAATCAGCAAGTCCTGATCTTATCTGATAAGGCAGAGGAAGTTCCAGACATGTATGGCTGGACAAAAGCGACTGCTGAGACCTTTGCTAAGTGGCTCAATATAGAACTTGAATTTGAAGGTTCGGGCTCTACTGTGCAGAAGCAAGATGTTCGTGCTAATACAGCCATCAAGGACATTAAAAAAATTACATTAACTTTAGGAGACTAATATGTTTATTTCCATCAGTGCTGGAATTGTGACATTTTTACTAACTTTAGTAGGAATTCCGGCCTTTATCCAATTTTATAGAAAGGCGCAAATTACAGGCCAGCAGATGCATGAGGATGTCAAACAGCATCAGGCAAAAGCTGGGACTCCTACAATGGGAGGTTTGGTTTTCTTAATTACTTCTGTTTTGATTGCTTTCTTTTTTGCCCTATTTAGTAGCCAATTCAGCAATAATGTAGGAATGATTTTGTTTATCTTGGTCTTGTATGGCTTGGTCGGATTTTTAGATGACTTTCTCAAGGTTTTTCGCAAAATCAATGAGGGGCTTAATCCTAAGCAAAAATTAGCTCTTCAGCTTTTAGGTGGAGTTATCTTCTATCTTTTCTATGAGCGTGGGGGCGATATCCTGTCTGTATTTGGTTATCCAGTTCATTTGGGATTTTTCTATATTTTCTTTGCTCTTTTCTGGCTAGTCGGTTTTTCAAATGCAGTCAACTTGACAGACGGCATTGACGGTCTGGCTAGTATTTCCGTTGTGATTAGTTTGTCTGCCTATGGAGTTATTGCCTATGTGCAAGGTCAGATGGATATCCTACTAGTGATTCTGGCCATGATTGGTGGTTTGCTTGGGTTCTTTGTCTTTAACCATAAGCCTGCTAAGGTCTTTATGGGAGATGTGGGAAGTTTAGCTCTTGGTGGAATGCTGGCAGCTATTTCAATGGCTCTCCACCAAGAATGGACTCTCTTGATTATCGGAATTATTTATGTCTTTGAAACAACTTCGGTCATGATGCAAGTCAGCTATTTCAAACTGACAGGTGGTAAACGTATTTTCCGTATGACGCCTGTGCATCACCATTTTGAGCTTGGAGGATTGTCTGGTAAAGGAAATCCTTGGAGCGAGTGGAAGGTTGATTTCTTCTTTTGGGGAGTGGGGCTTCTAGCAAGTCTCCTGACCCTAGCAATTTTGTATTTGATGTAAGAATGGCACCCTGATGTTTCAGGGTGTTTTTGCTTTTTTAAAAATATTGGTCAATTAAAGTCAAATCCATTGACCTTTTCTGACTAATGTAGTATATTATGAACGTAAGGTAAATGAAAGCCTTACTAGAACACTTATACTCAATGAAAATCAACGAGCAAACTAGGAAGTGCTCAAAACACTGTTTTGAGGTTACAGATAGAACTGATGTGGTTTGAAGAGATTTTCGAAGAGTATAAAAAACATTGGTCAATCAAAGTCAAATCTCTTGACCTTTTCTGACTAATGTAGTATATTATGAACGTAAGGTAAATGAAAGCCTTACGTGAACACTTATCCTTAATGAAAATCAAAGAGCAAACTAAGAAGTGCTCAAAACACTGTTTTGAGGTTACAGATAGAACTAATGTGATTTGAAGAGATTTTCGAAGAGTATTATTTAAAGTAAAATAGAAAGAGGTGGGGTCTATGTTTAATCTAGAAATATTCAGAAGTAAAGATAGTCTACTCCTGCTTGAAAAAGAAAAACCAGAAATAGTACGTAGAGTAGCAATCTAGCTAGTCTAAATTTTTTAAAATAAAGATCAAAGATAGTCAATGTCAGTGATAATAAATAACAAAAAGAGGTAAAGAATATGAATAACAACTTTAATAATTTTAACAACATGGATGATTTATTTAACCAATTGATGGGTGGTATGCGAGGATATAGTTCTGAAAATCGACGTTACTTGATTAATGGACGTGAAGTGACACCTGAGGAATTTGCTCACTATCGTGCGACTGGTCAATTACCAGGAAATGCAGAAGTTGATGGAAAAATGCCACAACAGGCATCAGGTATGAAACAAGACGGTGTGCTTGCTAAACTAGGTCGTAACTTGACAGCAGAAGCTCGTGAAGGCAAGTTGGATCCTGTTATCGGACGAAACAAGGAAATTCAAGAAACATCTGAAATCCTCTCACGCCGTACCAAGAACAATCCTGTTTTGGTCGGAGATGCAGGCGTTGGTAAGACAGCCGTTGTCGAAGGCTTGGCACAAGCCATTGTGAACGGTGATGTTCCAGCTGCTATTAAGAACAAGGAAATTATTTCCATTGATATCTCAGGCCTTGAGGCTGGGACCCAATACCGTGGTAGCTTTGAAGAAAACGTTCAAAATCTAGTAAATGAAGTAAAAGAAGCAGGGAATATTATCCTCTTCTTTGATGAAATTCACCAAATTCTTGGTGCTGGTAGCACAGGTGATGGTCAAGGGTCTAAAGGTCTTGCTGATATCTTGAAACCAGCTCTTTCACGTGGAGAATTGACAGTGATTGGCGCAACGACTCAAGATGAATACCGTAATACTATCTTGAAAAATGCAGCCCTTGCTCGTCGTTTCAACGAAGTCAAGGTAAATGCTCCTTCAGCAGAGGATACTTTTAAAATCCTTCAAGGAATTCGTGATCTTTATCAACAACACCACAATGTCATCTTGCCAGATGAAGTTTTGAAAGCAGCAGTAGATTATTCTGTTCAATACATTCCTCAACGTAGCTTGCCAGATAAGGCTATCGACCTTGTCGATGTAACGGCGGCTCACTTAGCAGCTCAGCATCCTGTAACAGATGTGCATGCTGTTGAACGTGAAATTGAGGCAGAAAAAGACAAGCAAGAAAAAGCTGTTGAGGCAGAAGATTTTGAAGCAGCTCTAAACTATAAAACACGCATTGCAGAATTGGAAAAGAAAATCGAAAATCACACAGAAGATATGAAAGTGACTGCAAGTGTCAACGATGTGGCTGAATCTGTAGAGCGAATGACGGGTATTCCAGTCTCACAAATGGGAGCATCAGACATCGAACGTTTGAAAGATATGGGTCATCGTTTGCAGACGAAAGTTATTGGTCAAGATAAGGCCGTTGAAGCAGTAGCAAAAGCTATCCGTCGTAACCGTGCTGGTTTTGATGAAGGTAACCGTCCAATCGGTAGCTTCCTCTTTGTAGGTCCTACTGGTGTTGGTAAGACTGAACTTGCTAAACAATTGGCTCTAGATATGTTTGGAACCAAGGACGCAATCATCCGTTTGGATATGTCTGAATACAGTGACCGCACAGCCGTTTCTAAGCTAATTGGTACAACAGCAGGTTATGTGGGTTATGATGACAATAGCAATACCTTGACAGAACGTGTTCGTCGCAATCCTTACTCTATCATTCTTTTGGATGAGATTGAAAAGGCTGATCCTCAAGTCATTACCCTTCTCCTCCAAGTCTTGGATGATGGTCGTTTGACAGATGGTCAAGGAAATACAGTAAACTTCAAGAACACTGTCATTATCGCAACATCAAATGCTGGATTTGGCTATGAAGCCAACTTAACAGAAGATGCGGATAAACCAGAATTGATGAACCGCTTGAAACCATTTTTCCGTCCAGAATTCCTCAACCGCTTTAACGCAGTTATTGAGTTCTCACACTTGACTAAGGAAGACCTTTCTAAGATTGTGGACTTGATGTTGGCTGAAGTCAACCAAACCTTGGCTAAGAAAGACATTGATTTGTCAGTCAGTCAAGCGGCTAAGGACTATATCACAGAAGAAGGCTATGACGAAGTCATGGGTGTTCGTCCTCTCCGTCGCGTGGTTGAACAAGAAATTCGTGATAAGGTGACAGACTTCCACTTGGATCATTTAGATGCTAAACATCTGGAAGCAGATATGGAAGATGGTGTTTTGGTCATTCGAGAAAAAGCCTAATACTCTTCGAAAATCAAATTCAAACCACGTCAGCTTCACCTTGCCGTACTTAAGTACAGCCTGCGGCTAGCTTTCTAGTTTGCTCTTTGATTTTCATTGAGTATAAGACAAAATTTTGAGAATAAAAAAGAAGGAGCCAGCTGAAAAGCCGGTTCCTTTTTGTGTTTAGATCACATGACGCTCAAAGGCATCATCTGAAATTCCTTGTTCCAAGATGAGTTTTGCCCATTCTTTGGCAGAAAAGAGGCTGTGGTCCTTGTAGTTTCCGCAAGATTCGATGGTTGTTCCAGGAACATCTTCCCAAGTAGTAGTCTCAGCGATTTCCTTGAGCGAATCCTTGATAACGGCCGCGATTTCGGCACTAGTGTGGCGCCCCCACATAATCATGTGGAAGCCTGTACGGCAACCAAATGGTGAACAGTCAATCATGCCGTCGATGCGGGTACGGATGAGTTTTGCCAAGAGGTGCTCGATAGTGTGAAGACCAGCAGTAGGGATAGAGTCTTCGTTTGGTTGCACCAAGCGAATATCAAAGTTGGAGATAACGTCTCCCTTTGGCCCGGCTTCTTCCCCAATCAAGCGAACATAGGGTGCTTTAACAATAGTGTGGTCAAGTTCAAAACTTTCAACAATAACTTCTTTTGACATGGTAAATCCTTTCAGTTTTCTTCTTTCATTATAACATAAAGCTGGCTCTTGAGACAGAGAGAAAACCTCTCCGAGGGTGGAGAGGTTCGAAGCTTTACTTACGATACAAGCGGTCGTATTGGTAGTATGGGTCAAAGGTTACATTGATACCTAGTTTACGAAGGACATTCTTGTCTTCATCGGTCAAGATGATGGTTGAGTGGGCTTCGCTTCCTTTGAGGTTGCCAAGTTCTTCCATAGCGCGAGCAGCGTCAGGATTTTCTGTAGCTGTGATAGCCAGTGCAATCAAAATTTCATTTGAATGAAGGCGTGGATTGCGGCTACCCAGATGATCGATTTTAAGACCTTGGATTGGCTTGACAACTTCTGGTTCGATTAGTTTTACTTCTTTAGCAATGTCAGCTGATTTCTTGATGGCGTTGATAAGAGCAGCGGCTGTAGGGCCAAAGAGTTCTGAGTTTTTACCAGTCACTATTTCCCCATTTGGTAATTCAAGGGCTAGGGCTGGTCCGCCAGTTTCTTCTGCTTTCTGACGGGCAACGACAGCAACCTTACGGTCTGCAGGTGTGATACCGAGGTCGTTCATAAGCAACTCGATTTTCTTGACAGCTGCTTCACCAACTTTCTCTGCTTTGAAATCAAGAACAGTCTGATAGTAACGGCGGATGATTTCTTGTTTAGAGGCTTCAATAGCAGCCTCATTATCTGTAATAGCGAAACCAACCATGTTGACACCCATATCAGTCGGAGAAGCGTATGGAGACTCTCCTAGAATGCGTTCCAACATGCGCTTGAGCACTGGGAAAATCTCGATATCACGGTTGTAGTTGACAGTGGTTTCTCCATAGGTTTGAAGATGGAAGGGGTCAATCATGTTGACATCATCAAGGTCAGCTGTGGCAGCTTCATAAGCCAAGTTAACTGGATGATGAAGGGGAAGATTCCAAACTGGGAAGGTTTCAAATTTAGCGTAGCCAGACTTGATGCCATTGATTTGGTCGTGGTACATATTGGACATACAAGTTGCCAATTTTCCAGAACCAGGTCCAGGAGCAGTTACGACGATCAAGTTGCGACTGGTTTTGATGTAATCATTTTTCCCCATACCTTCAGGGGAAATAATGTGATCCATATCCGTCGGATATCCTTTGATTGGATAATGAAGATAAGAATCAATCCTATTTTTCTCAAGCTGGTTGCGAAAGGCATCTGCAGCAGGTTGGCCAGCGTATTGTGTAATGACAACGGAGCCAACAAAAATTCCTAATTCATTGAATTTGTCAATCAAACGAAGAACTTCTTGGTCATAAGAAATGCCCAAGTCACCACGTGCCTTGGAATGCTCGATGTTGCTCGCATTAATAGCAATCACAACCTCAACCTGCTCTTTCAATTCTTGCAAGAGTTTGATTTTGTTGTCAGGTTCATAACCAGGAAGGACACGAGCGGCGTGGAAATCTTCTAACATTTTGCCACCAAACTCCAAGTAGAGCTTGCCGTCAAATTGGTTAATGCGCTCCAAAATGTGGTCGCGTTGTAGATTCAAATATTGTTCAGAACTAAAAGCTTGTTTTTTCATTTTTTTACCTCTGACCTCTATTATAATAAAAAATTGGCAGTTAGGAAACTATGGACTTAAAAAAGGAATCAAAAAGATTAGGCAAACGCTTGCATAAAATTTTAAAAAGCGCTATCATAGACTACAGATTATTAAAATAATGAGGTAAGAAGATGCAAGAAAAATGGTGGCACAATGCCGTAGTCTATCAAGTTTATCCTAAGAGCTTTATGGATAGCAACGGAGATGGAATTGGCGATTTGCCAGGAGTTACCAGTAAGTTAGACTATCTAGCCAAGCTAGGAATCACAGCGATTTGGCTTTCTCCTGTTTATGACAGTCCTATGGATGATAATGGATATGATATTGCTGATTATCAAGCGATTGCAGCTATTTTCGGGACCATGGAGGATATGGACCAACTAATCGCTGAAGCTAAGAAACGTGATATTCGTATCATCATGGACTTGGTGGTCAATCATACCTCAGATGAGCATGCTTGGTTTGTCGAGGCATGTGAAAATTCTGATAGCCCTGAGCGAGACTACTATATCTGGCGGGATGAACCTAACGACCTAGATTCTATCTTTAGTGGTTCTGCTTGGGAATACGATGAAAAATCAGGTCAATACTATCTCCACTTTTTCAGTAAGAAACAGCCCGATCTCAACTGGGAAAATGAAAAACTTCGTCAGAAAATTTATGAGATGATGAACTTCTGGATTGATAAAGGCATTGGCGGTTTCCGTATGGATGTTATTGATATGATTGGGAAAATTCCTGACGAGAAAGTAGTCAATAATGGTCCTATGCTCCACCCTTATCTCAAGGAGATGAATCAGGCCACTTTTGGCGATAAGAATCTCTTGACAGTAGGGGAGACTTGGGGAGCAACGCCAGAGATTGCCAAGCTCTACTCTGATCCAAAGGGGCAAGAATTGTCTATGGTCTTCCATTTTGAACATATCGGTCTTCAGTATCAGGAAGGTCAGCCTAAGTGGCACTATCAAAAAGAACTGAATATTCCTAAGTTAAAAGAAATCTTCAACAAATGGCAGACAGAGTTAGGCGTTGAGGACGGCTGGAATTCACTCTTTTGGAACAATCATGACCTCCCTCGTATCGTCTCAATCTGGGGAAATGACCAAGAATACCGAGAAAAATCTGCCAAAGCCTTTGCAATTTTACTTCATCTCATGAGAGGGACACCTTATATTTACCAAGGTGAGGAAATTGGGATGACCAACTATCCCTTTGAAACACTGGACCAAGTAGAAGATATTGAATCCCTCAACTATGCGTGTGAAGCTCTTGAAAAAGGCGTTCCGATGGAAGAAATCATGGACAGTATCCGTGTCATTGGACGTGATAATGCCCGTACCCCAATGCAATGGGACGAGAGCAAAAATGCTGGTTTCTCAACAGGTCAACCTTGGTTAGCAGTGAATCCAAACTATCAAGTAATCAATGTTCAGGAAGCGCTGGCAAATCCAGATTCGATTTTCTATACCTATCAGAAGCTGGTTCAAATCCGTAAGGAAAATAGCTGGCTGATTCGAGCTGACTTTGAACTATTGGAAACGGCTGACAAGGTTTTTGCCTATATCCGTAAGGACGGTGACCGTCGTTTCTTAGTTGTGGCTAACTTGTCCAATGAAGAGCAAGACTTGACCGTAGAAGGAAACGTCAAATCGGTCTTAATTGAAAACACCGTGGCTCAAGAAGTTTTTGAAAAACAAATCTTAGCTCCATGGGATGCTTTCTGTGTGGAATTACTATAAATGTTTTTTACAGAAAAATTTAAAATTGAAATCGTATAAAAACAAGGGAGGACTGTATGAAAGACAGAAATCCTTTGTTTTTTTATAACCAAGATTTATAAACTTTCATTCTCGAAATTCAATTAACTTTACAAATCCTGGCTATTTTGGTAAAATAAACTTATGTTATAAAAACTAACATAAAGGAGAAAAGAAGATGAATACAAAAAAGCGTGTCCTTAGTACAGGCCTGACTTTTGCGGCTGCTTTGCTTTTAGCCGCTTGCGGTCAATCAGGTTCAGATACAAAAACTTACTCATCAACCTTTAGTGGAAATCCAACTACATTTAATTACTTATTAGATTATTACGCTGACAATACAGCTATTATTACTAACCTAGTTGATGGTTTGCTTGAAAATGACAATCATGGAAACCTAGTTCCATCTTTGGCAGAAGACTGGTCTGTTTCAAGCGACGGTCTAACTTATACCTACAAATTGAGAAAAGATGCCAAATGGTTCACAGCTGATGGTGAAGAGTACGCCCCAGTCAAGGCACAGGATTTTGTGACAGGTATCAAGTATGCAGTGGATAATAAATCACAGGCACTTGACTTGATTCAAAACTCGATCAAGGGCTTGAATGATTATATTACAGGAGCGGATTCTGACTTTTCTAAGGTTGGAGTGAAGGCCATCGACGACCAGACTGTTGAGTATACTTTGGCACGCCCAGAACCGTACTGGAACTCAAAAACAACGAACAGTATTCTTTTCCCAGTAAATGAAGAGTTTCTAAATTCAAAAGGGAAAGATTTTGGGACTCTATCTCCAAATAGCATTCTCTACAGTGGACCTTATTTGTTAAAAGACTTCACATCAAAATCATCGATCGAGTATGTGAAGAATCCGCATTACTATGATCATGACAAAGTATCGATTGAACACGTGAAATTGGCTTACTTTGATGGCTCAGACCAAGAATTGACCATCCGTAACTTTGAAAGTGGAGCTTATTCTATCGCTGGGGTTTATCCAAATAGTTCTAACTTCGCCAAGACCAAGGAGAAATATAAGGATAATATCGTCTATAGCTTGCAGGACAAGACTTCTTGGTATTTCAATTTCAATGTCAATCGTAAGGCTTACAATCACACTGCTAAAACGACAGATGAGCAGAAGAAGTCAACTGAGACAGCTGTTTTGAACAAAAACTTCCGCCAAGCGGTGAACTTTGCCTTGGACCGCACAGCCTATTCTGCTCAGTCAAATGGGGAAGAAGCGGCTAGCAAGACTCTTCGTAACACCCTAGTACCTCCTACATTTGTCCAAGTTGGAGACAAGACCTTTGGAGAAGTAGTCGCTTCTAAATTGGTCAACTACGGAACAGAATGGTCAGGTATTAACTTGGCAGATGCTCAAGATGCCTATTTCAACAAAGAAAAAGCCCAAGCAAAATTTGCGGAAGCTAAAAAAGAATTGGCAAGTCAAGGTGTGACCTTCCCAATTCACTTGGATGTGGCAGTTGATCAGACGAATAAGAATGCTGTGACAGGTATGAACTCTGTAAAACAGACTCTTGAATCAGTTTTGGGTGCTGATAATATTGTCATTGATGTTCAACAACTTTCAACAGATGATTTTAATAACGTAGCCTTCTTAGCACCAACACCAGCTGATCGTGACTATGATTTGAACTTTGATGGTTGGGTAGGTGACTACCAAGATCCGTCAACTTATCTCAATCCTTTCAATGCAGAGGATGGATTCTACCTCAAAATTTTTGGTCTAGATGCTCAAGAAGATAAAGCTAAGATTGCTAGCTTGGGGCTTGATACTTACACCAAGATGCTCAAAGATGCAGATAGTGAAAATAAAGATGTAACCAAACGCTATGAAAAATACGCTGAAGCTCAAGCTTGGATGATTGACAATTCTCTAATCATGTCAGCTATGTCAAATGGTGGAACAGCATCTGTAACCAAAGTAACACCATTTACAAGAGGCTATTCACTAGTCGGCATCAAGGGTGACGGAAATAACTACAAGTACATGAAACTGCAAAAAGATACTGTTACAACTAAACAGTATGAAGAAGCCAAAACTAAATGGGAGCAAGAAAGCAAAAAAGCAATCGAAAAAGCTCAAAAAGAAGCAGAAAAACATGTTAAATAATGATGAGCAGTTCTATTGGATGATTTTTATAAAGTCGTCCTAATAGAACTGTTTTTTGCTGTATGGGCTAGTAGTTATCTGGCTGTGTTGAAAATTGTATAGTAGATTGAAATAAGATGTGAACAAATCGATTAGGAAAGTCAAATTAATGTATAGAAATATTTTAGCAGTCGTGGTGTACTATTCTTGATTCAATACACTATAAATGAAATGCTGTATTGATTTTGATGGTTTAATGCTCAATGAAAATCAAAGATCAACTAGGAAGAGATACACAGAATTTCAAAGACTTGTTTTGAGATTGTCTCCAGTAACATATAACCATTATACGGTGGTGTTGGTATACTTTGAAGAGATTTTCGAAGAGTATAAGTGCTTATGATGTCCAAATAACCTATATCGAAGGGTAAATTCCCAAACTAACTTCCACCGCTAATCCAAGTGGAAGTTAGTCTGATAAAAATCCTAAAAACCAGTGGAAATCCGTGTCAGGGTAAGTTCCACTGGTTTTACTCATGCTTGATTTCATCGCTTTTATAGCCAAAATGAATAGAAAAAAGAGCGCACAAAATCCCCTCATCTGAAAGCGTTTCAGATTAAGTTCCGCTATGGTGGAAGTTAGTGTGAGACGTTTGAATGGGGTTAAAGGTTAGTTTTTAGAATTTATGTTGGAGTAATGTAGACGACTGGCAGACGTCTTCTGCAGGTATTTTAGAAATACCAAGAAGCTTAGGAATCTCTTCTCCATAGGTAAAGGCAAAGAGTTCATAAGCTGACTTTCCATTCAAAGCAGCACGTTTGATACTGTTGACATGCGAACAAACGAGATTGATGTCCTCTTGGGTTAAATTGTCAAAAGAAGTTCCTTTAGGCAGAATGTCGCGAATCAGCGTGTGATTTTTCTCAATTCTGCCTTTCTGGTCAGAGCGATTAGGGTCACAAAAGAAGAGTTTACTCTCTCCTCGCACATCCATTTCGATATCATCAACCCTGGCAAACTCTCCACCATTATCGGTAAGAATGACAGGAAAGAGTTGGGAGAAATCTTTGTCAGCTTGGTGAAGAGTGTTCTTGATGTCATAGAGGTGTTTGGTAACCTCAAGGGCAGTTTTATTATCCAGAAGTCTAGCGAAGATAAAGTTACAGAAAGACAGGTTGAAGGTGAGTAAGACTTTACCTCCCATCCTGCCCATAACGGTGTCCATTTCTAGCCAAGAGTCTAGTTGATTCAGTGCTAAATAGTTTTGGAAATCCTCATAGGAACGTCCTTTTTTAGCTTCTTTAGGGATGGAAGGTAGCTTACTTTTCCGTCTTTCTTTGAATTTGACGGCTCTGGCTAGGTCAATAGGAGCGATAGATAGGTATTCTTTTCGGATGTGTCGATAGACAGTTGAGGAGCTGACATCAAGGTTATGAGTTTTGAGGATATGAAAGATGTGTTGTCCCTTTTTAACCCCATTAGAAATGACTTTGTCCATTTCCCAGAAGGTCTTGGAATTGAGGGGAGTTCCTTCACGAGATTCAACAAGAGTTTGTTCGTACTGTTTTTGAGCTTGCTTAGCGAGGTAGAAGATCTTCTTATAGCCACAATTTTGTCTTCTTTTAGGGCATCCATTACAGACAAAGGGAGCTTTATCGAGTAAAGGGCAAGGAAGGTTGTTAGAGGTAGAGTCTCTAATTTGTTTATTTCGTTTGACTTCTTTAGAAACAGTAGTCGGGTCTTTTAGAATGGATTGTCCGATAGCTTTGAAGGTTTCACCGCGCTCTAAGCCTAATTGGATATCATTACGGTCTGAAAGGGTAAGGTGTTTATATTTTGTCATAGTAGACCTCATTTCTAACTCAAACGTCTCACACTTAATTCCACCATAAAAATCCGTTTTAGACTAATTTCCACTTCGGTTAGGCAAGTGGAAGTTACTTTGAGAAGTTAGCACCTATATCGAAGGAGGTTTATAAACTGGCTAGATGTAGAATTTATCTTTAGAAAGTGATACAATAGTAATATTAAATGTATAGGTATTAATCATGAGTAGACGTTTTAAAAAATCACGTTCGCAGAAAGTGAAGCGAAGTGTTAATATAGTTTTATTGACTCTTTATTTATTGTTAGTTGGTTTTTTATTGTTCTTAATTTTTAAGTACAATATACTTGCTTTCAGGCACATTAATATAGTGGTAGCAGTTTTTACCCTGATGGTTGCTGTGACTGCCACACTATTAATAATCTATAAAAAAGCAGAAAAGTTCACGATTTTCTTTTTAACACTAGCTGTTTTAGTGAGTTCAGTTTCTGTATTTGCTCTGCAACAATTTGTAGGTTTTACAAGTCATATTAATGCAACTTCAAATTATTCAGAGTATTCTCTCAGCGTCGTCGTTTTAAAGGATAGCGATATCAATAATGTTACCCAATTATCTAGTGTTATGGGACCAACAGGTACGGATAATGAGAATATTCAAAAGCTAATCTCTGATATTAAGACGAGTCAAAATAAGGATTTGACGGTTGATACAAGTACTTCTTACTTGTCAACTTATAAAAGTTTGATTTCTGGAGAGGCCAAAGCCATTGTCTTAAATAGTGTATTTGAGAATATTATTGAAGCAGAGTATCCAGATTATGCTTCTAAAATTAAGAAAATTTACACTAAAAAAATGACCAAGGATGTTGAGACCCCTAAGGTATCTAAAGATCGTTTCTTTAATATCTATGTCAGTGGTATTGATACTTACGGTGCCATTAGTTCAGTTTCGCGCTCAGATGTCAATATTCTGATGACGGTCAATAGGGATACGAAGAGAATCCTTCTTACAACAACTCCACGAGATTCATATGTTCCTATTGCTGATGGTGGAAACAATCAAAAGGATAAATTGACTCATGCTGGTATATACGGGGTTGATTCATCTATTCATACCTTAGAGAACCTTTATGGAGTAGATATTAATTATTATGTTCGTTTGAATTTTACCTCATTTTTGAAATTGATTGACTT
The DNA here is from genome assembly GCF_041432315.1 of Streptococcus sp. 27098_8_76. Taxonomy (GTDB): domain Bacteria; phylum Bacillota; class Bacilli; order Lactobacillales; family Streptococcaceae; genus Streptococcus. Next base: position 68,005 of record NZ_JAPVZI010000009.1, read on the forward strand.
GTTGGGAGGGGTAGATGTTCATAACGATCAAGAGTTTTCAGCTCTACATGGGAAGTTCCATTTTCCAGTGGGAAATGTCCATCTAGACTCTGAGCAAGCTCTAGGTTTTGTGCGTGAACGCTACTCACTAGCCGATGGAGATCGTGACCGTGGTCGCAACCAACAAAAGGTTATTGTAGCAATTATTCAGAAGTTAACTTCTACAGAGGCCTTGAAAAATTATAGTAGTATTCTTCAAGGATTGCAGGATTCTCTTCAAACAAATATGCCGATTGAGACTATGATGGATCTAGTGAATACTCAGTTGGAAAGTGGAGGAAATTATAAAGTAAATTCTCAAGATTTAAAAGGGACAGGTCGGATGGATCTTCCTTCTTATGCAATGCCAGACAGTAGTCTCTATATGATGGAAATAGATGATAGTAGTTTAGCTACAGTCAAGGCAGCTATACAGGATGTGATGGAGGGTAGATGAAATGATAGACATCCATTCGCATATCGTTTTTGATGTAGATGATGGGCCAAAGTCGATAGAGGATAGCAAGGCACTTTTAAGAGAAGCTTATAATCAAGGGGTTCGAATGATTGTGTCTACTTCACATCGTCGAAAAGGAATGTTTGAAACTCCAGAAGAAAAAATTGCAACAAATTTTATTAAGGTTCGTGAAATTGCAAAAGAAGTAGCAGATGATTTAGTCATTGCTTATGGAGCAGAGATATACTATACTTCGGATGTTCTAGAAAAGCTAGAAAAAAAAGAAATTCCTACCCTTAATGATAGCCGTTATGCTTTGATTGAGTTTAGCATGCACACTCCCTATCGTGAGATTCATACGGGATTGAGTAATATTTTGATGTTGGGAATCACACCAGTAATTGCTCATATTGAACGTTATGATGCTTTAGAGAATAATGAAAAACGCGTTCGCGAACTGATTGATATGGGTTGCTATACTCAGATAAATAGTTATCATGTTTTAAAACCTAAGCTCTTTGGTGAAAGATATAAATTTATGAAAAAGAGAGCTCGGTATTTTTTGGAACGTGATTTAGTTCATGTAGTTGCAAGTGACATGCATAATTTAGACAGTAGACCTCCATATATGGAACAGGCATACGATATCATTGCTAAGAAATATGGAGCGAAAAAAGCGAAAGAACTTTTTGTAGAAAATCCCAGAAAAATTATAATGGATCAATTAATTTAGGAGAAAATATGAAAGATCAAAACACTTTGGAAATCGATGTATTTCAACTATTCAGAACTTTATGGAAAAGAAAGTTAGTCATTTTATTAGTGGCAATTATAACTTCTTCAGTTGCTTTTGCCTACAGTACTTTTGTTATCAAACCTGAGTTTACTAGTACGACTCGGATTTATGTAGTTAACCGTAATCAAGGAGAGAAGTCTGGTTTAACAAATCAAGACTTGCAGGCAGGATCGTACTTGGTTAAAGACTATCGTGAAATTATCCTATCGCAGGATGTTTTGGAGAAAGTTGTTTCTGATTTGAAACTAGATTTGACGCCAAAAGGTTTGGCTAATAAAATTAAAGTGACAGTACCAGTTGATACCCGTATTGTTTCTATTTCAGTTAATGATCGAGTTCCTGAAGAGGCAAGCCGTATCGCTAACTCTTTGAGGGAAGTAGCTGCTCAAAAAATTATCAGTATTACTCGTGTTTCTGATGTGACAACACTGGAGGAGGCAAGACCGGCGATATCACCGTCTTCGCCAAATATTCGTCGTAATACTGTGATTGGAGCAGGACTTGGAGCAGGCTTAGTGATTGTAGTAGTGCTATTAATTGAACTATTTGATGACCGTGTAAAACGTCCAGAAGATATAGAAGATGTTATGGAGATTCCACTCCTTGGAATTATTCCAAATCTGGATAAAGTAAAGTAAGGGAGAAGAGATGGCAAAGTTAGAACTATCACAACAGAAACTTAACTCTGTAAAAAAAGCAGAAGAGTACTATAATGCTTTACGAACAAATGTACAATTGAGCGGCAATGACTTGAAGGTTATTGTGGTCACCTCAGTTGATTCTAGTGAAGGAAAATCTACAACTTCTACTAATATTGCTTGGGCTTTTGCACGTGCAGGCTATAAGACTCTTTTGATTGATGCAGATATCCGGAACTCAGTTATGTCAGGAGTATTTAAGCCAAGAGAAAGAATTACAGGCTTGACAGACTATCTGGCTGGAACTCAGGATTTGTCAAATGGACTTTGTGAGACAAATGTTGACAATTTATTTGTCATCGAGTCAGGAGTGTCTTCTCCTAATCCAACAGCTCTTCTTCAAAGTGACAACTTTGGAATTATGATTGAAACCTTACGTAAATATTTCGACTATATTATCGTTGATACGGCACCAATTGGAGTTGTAATTGATGCAGCTATTATTGTGCAAAAATGCGATGCATCCATTTTAGTTGTAGAATCAGGAGCTGCAAAACGAAGAGAAGTACAAAAAGCTAAAAGTCAGTTAGAACAAGCAGGAAAACCATTTTTAGGTGTTGTTCTCAATAAATTTGATGTTCAACGTGAAAAATATGGTTCTTACGGTGGTTATGGTAATTATGGTAAAAAATAACCTGGGGAAGATTTTATGGATGAAAAAGGATTGAAAATTTTTCTGGCAGTATTACAGAGTATTATTGTCATTTTATTGGTTTATTTTCTTAGCTTTGTTAGAGAGACAGAAATTGAACGTTCTTCGATGGTTATACTATACCTTCTCCACTTTTTTGTATTTTATTTTAGTTCCTATGGTAACAATTTTTTTAAAAGAGGGTACCTAGTTGAGTTTAATAGTACTATAAGATATATTTTTTTCTTTGCAATAGCTATAAGTGTATTAAACTTTTTTATAGAGGAACGGTTTAGTATCTCTAGAAGAGGAATGGTATACTTCTTAACTTTAGAAGGAATATCCTTATACTTGTTGAATTTCTTAATAAAGAAATATTGGAAGCATGTGTTTTTTAATCTAAAAAATAGCAAGAAAATTTTACTGTTAACAGTAACGAAAAATATAGAAAAAGTTCTTGATAAATTGCTAGAATCTGATGAACTTTCATGGAAATTGGTAGCAGTAAGTGTTTTGGATAAATCTGACTTTCAACATGATAAAATACCTGTAATTGAAAAGGAAAAAATTATTGAATTTGCAACGCATGAAGTTGTGGATGAGGTGTTTGTCAACCTTCCAGGAGAGAGCTACGATATTGGAGAAATTATCTCTAGGTTTGAGACAATGGGGGTAGATGTAACTGTAAATCTTAATGCATTTGATAAGAATTTGGGTCGCAATAAACAAATTCATGAGATGGTAGGATTGAATGTAGTTACTTTCTCTACAAATTTTTATAAAACTAGTCATGTGATTTCAAAGAGAATTCTCGATATTTGTGGTGCCACTATTGGCCTTATTCTTTTTGGTATAGCTAGTCTAGTTTTAGTTCCATTGATTCGTAAAGATGGCGGACCAGCTATTTTTGCTCAAACTCGTATAGGGAAAAATGGTCGACATTTTACCTTTTATAAATTCCGTTCGATGCGGATCGATGCTGAAGCTATCAAAGAACAGTTGATGGATCAAAATACGATGCAAGGTGGTATGTTTAAGATGGACAATGATCCTCGTGTTACAAAAATTGGTCGCTTTATTCGTAAAACCAGTTTGGATGAATTGCCACAATTTTGGAATGTCTTTATAGGAGATATGAGTTTAGTGGGGACGCGTCCACCGACAGTAGACGAGTATGATCAGTATACTCCAGAACAGAAACGTCGACTCAGCTTTAAACCTGGTATTACAGGTTTATGGCAGGTTAGTGGCCGTAGTAAAATAACCGATTTTGACGATGTTGTAAAATTAGATGTGGCTTATATTGATAATTGGACAATCTGGAAAGATATTGAAATTTTGTTAAAAACTGTTAAAGTTGTATTTATGAGAGATGGAGCAAAGTAAGGAATGAGGGATAGAATCCAAATTTTAGGCGTAACAATTGATCCGCTTACGATGAATGAAACGATAGATATTGTAGAACAAAATGTATTAGAAAAAAGACCACTACACTTGATGGGGGTGAATGCTGATAAAATTAATCAGTGTCATACAGATGAGAAAATCAAAAAAATCGTTAATGAATCAGGAATCATTAATGCGGATGGAGCCTCAGTTGTTCTTGCAAGTAAGTTTTTAGGAACGCCTGTTCCTGAACGAGTAGCGGGTATTGATTTGATGCAATGTCTTTTAGAGTTGTCGAATAAAAAAGGATATTCAGTTTACTTTTTTGGAGCAAAAGAAGAAGTTTTGCAAGATATGCTTAAAGTATTTAAGATAGATTATCCAAATTTGATAGTTATTGGGCACAGGAATGGCTATTTTTCTGAAAATGATGAGAAAGATATTCAAGAAGATATTCGTGAAAAGACCCCTGATTTTGTGTTTGTTGGTATTACGTCTCCTAAAAAAGAATATATTATCCAAAAATTTATGGATAACGGTGTCAATTCGGTGTTTATGGGAGTTGGCGGTAGTTTTGATGTATTGTCTGGACATATTCAACGAGCTCCTCTTTGGATGCAAAAATCAAATCTAGAGTGGTTATTCCGTGTAGCTAATGAGCCTAAACGTCTCTTTAAACGTTATTTTGTAGGGAATATTACATTCATAAGAAAAGTTTTAAAAGCAAAAAGAGGTATTAAATATTGAACCAGACAGAGATGATTCACTTAATTCAAAAAGTTGAATTAGATGCTATAAAAGAGTTTAAAAAAATCTGTGAAGAGAATGGTATAGATTTTTTCCTCCGTGGTGGTAGTGTACTTGGTGCAGTCAAATACGACGGCTTTATTCCATGGGATGATGATATGGATATCGCTGTCCCTCGTGAATCATATGATAAGCTGCCAAGTATTTTTAAAGATAGAATTATCGCAGGCAAATATCAGGTTCTTGCTTATCAATATTGCGACACTTTACATTGCTACTTTCCTCGATTATTCCTTTTAGAAGATGAAAGAATACGTTTGGGTTTGCCCCGAAATACTAATTTAGGATTGCATTTGATTGATATCATTCCTTTGGACGGTGCTCCAAATCATTCGGTTCTAAGAAAGATTTACTTTGGTAAAGTATACTGGTATCGTTTTTTAGCAAGTTTAGGCACAACTTATGTTGGTGACCATGTGGATATGCATTCCGCTAAGCAAAAACTAATTATTGGTTTCTTTAAAAAACTAGGATTTGCAAAACTATTTCCTCAGAATTCTGTATATAGACGTTTGGATAATCTCTATAAAAAGTATGATTGGAAAAAGCAGCAGTATGCTGGGACTATCAATGCTTCTTTATTTGCTAAAGAAGTTATGCCGGTAGGGATTTGGGGAGAAGGAGTAGAGAAGTCTTTTGAGGATACCTCCTTTAAAGTTCCAACGGAGTATGACCGCTACCTTAAAAGACTTTACGGAGAAAACTATCTTCACGAAGAGCCTAGTGATGATGAAAAGAAATCGCATTTAGGAGGACACTAATTTGTTTTGTTATATTATTTTGCATTACAAAGTCTTAGAAGAAACTATTTCTTGTGTTAAATCTATAAAAGAAGGTAATTCTAATGCAAAGCAAATCGTTATTATTGATAATTTCTCTAATAATGGTACTGGTGAAAAACTACAAGAGCTTTATGAATCAGATTCAGAAATTGATGTTTTGATTAACCATGAAAATGCTGGTTTTGCTCGTGGAAATAATGTAGCTTATCAATTTGCTAAGGAAAAGTATAACCCCAATTTCATGGTTATCATGAATAACGATATTGAGATAGAAACAGAAGATTTTGAAAAAATCGTGACAGATATCTATCGTGAGGAAAAATTCCATTTGCTCGGGCCAGATATCTTCTCAACTACTTACCAACTTCACCAAAATCCAAAACGGTTGACACATTATACTTATGAAGAAGTTAAAGCTCTAAATGAAAAATTTAAAAAAGGGAGCCAAGTTAGTATAGCTTTAAAAATCAAATGTTGGTTGAAAGCTAGTAAAGTTCTTCGAACAGCAATCTATCAAAATAGACGTAAAAAAGGCTCAGTGGACTATAGAAAACAGGTAGAAAACCCAATTCTTCATGGTTCCTTTATCGTATATTCGAGAGATTTTATCGAAAAAGAGGAGTATGCTTTTAACCCTAATACCTTCTTTTACTATGAAACAGAGATATTAGATTACGAAGCTGAATTAAAAGGATACAAGAGAATTTATACACCGAAGATTAAAGTATTGCACCATCAAAATGTTGCAACAAACCAGGTTTATACAAACTTAGTAGAAAAAACCTTATTTTCAAACAAATGCAACTTTGAATCCACTAGTTATTTTTTAACTTTAATGGAGAAAAATAAAATTAGTCGGTAATTATTAAAAGTGAATAAAAAAATGATGAAAAAAATGATGAAAAAAATTTTATATGTGACAAATGTTGATTGGAATTGGATAAAACAGCGTCCACAATTTATTGCAGAAAGCTTATCTAATTTTTATGAGATACTAGTTCTGTATCGCTATTGGTATAATAGAAAAGGGTTGACTGAGGATAGAAATACTAATATTACAAATATATCACGTATTTATGCCCTACCTTTTGTTAATAGGTCACCTAAACTAAAGCAACTGAATGATAAAATTGTTGCTTGGAATATTCGAAGAAAAGTTAAGGCTTTTAAACCAGAATATGTATATTTGACAAATCCAATGCAGTTTGCCTCTCTTGTAGACAATTCAGAACAAAAAATAATATATGATTGTATGGATTATCATGTGGCTTTTATAGAAGATAGAGAAGAACGCCAGCGATTAAAGGATTTAGAAGAGAAACTGGTCAATAGAGCTAATTTAATCTTGGTTTCGAGTGAGAAATTAAGAGAAAATATTATTTCTGATTATAACTTGGAAGAACAGGTTGATAAAATAGTGGTTGTTAGAAATGGTTATAATGGTAAAATTTTAAGCATTCCTACTCAGCATAAAAAGAATAACCAAAAGCTTGTACTTGCATATGTTGGAACTATCAGTCATTGGTTTGATTTTGATATCATTTTACGAAGTTTAGAAGATTTTGATAATATTGAATATAAGTTGATTGGTCCGATTAGCAAAGCTGTTATTCCTGAACATGATAGAATTCATTATTTAGGAAGTGTACCACACGAGAAGATTTATCAGTATATTGAGAATGCAGATGTTCTTATTATGCCGTTTCAAATTAATGATATTGTTGAAGCAGTGGATCCGGTTAAGTTGTATGAATATATTAACTTTAACAAAAATATACTTACGGTATGTTATAAGGAAATTCTGAGATTTGAACCATTTGTATACATGTATTCAAATTATTCAGATTACCAAATGAATCTGGTGCAATTGATTGAAAATAATAATTTGAAATATGACAGTATAGCTAGAGAAGATTTTTTGAAAAGTAATACTTGGGAAAAAAGAGCGGAGATGATTCATCAGCTGATTAATCAATTGTAGTTTTTTTGTGGAGAGATGAATGAAGAGACAGAAGTTTGAATTTATAGAGATTCTATACTATTTTACAGTGATGCTATCAGTGGGAATGTTTCTTATGTTTTCCCTCAACTTATATTGGCATAGAAACTTATTAACTATTTTATCTATTGCACTCTTATTTTTAATGATTCCTATACTGATTGTTAATGCTAAAAGAATTTCTAAATCTGCTTTTATCTATGGAACTTTTTTATCTATATGTATTATATATGAGATATTAAGAGCTAAAACTCTTTATAATTACAGTGTGAGTAATATTTTTTTGGCATCCCGGCAATATATATGGATTTTTCTATTTTTTGTATTGATTTACCTTTTTAAAAACAAACAAGAAAACATGAGAAAAATTTTAGATAATACACTCAATATTTTTATGTTTTCTCTTGGGATTAGAGCATTCACTTGGTTTTTATATACATTATTTCAAGTTGAACTATTCCCAGCTATTTTAAGAGAATTCGGAGATTTGTGGTATCGAAATGAATTTTCGGTACGAATAGATGGAACGCCATTAATTATAATAGGTTTGCTAATTTCCACTTTTTTCTATTTTAAATTTGGAAATAGGAAATACTTTTATTATTTGTTCTTGATATTAATGTATATAACATTTGTAAATCAGACAAGAATGCTACTGGTTTCTGTTTTGATTTCAATTTTTCTCATGTTTGTATATTCTAGAAGAACTTCTAGATTGCTCACCACTTTAAGTTTTATAACTGTAATTATATTATTCGTTTATGGAGGTGGATTGGATTATATTAAAGCATATTTAAATATCGACACTGGATCATTTGATATGGGGTTAGGATTTAGATACTGGGAGTTGAAATACTATCTTGGTTTATTAGCTAATGATGTATGGAAACTTGGGGTTGGAATTCTAACATCAAGCAACATAAATAGTAATTTTATTTTGGCTGGACCAGGTGCCGTTAAGATGTATCTAGATGATTTAGGTTTTTTAGAGTTATTCGTTCAATTTGGTGTAGCTGCAATTTTTATGTATGGTTATATATTTTATAAGATAATTAATTTAATTCTAAGAATGTCAAATGATGAATATAGAGTTGACCGAGCCTTTTTTATTGCACTCTTAACTAATTTAATAATTACTTCAATTTCTTTAAATATCTTTGGAGCGCAGAGAAGTTTCTCATTGGCAATTGTTCTTGCATTAATATTCTACTATGACTATAGGCTAAAAAATGACATAGAAAATTAGGTGTATAATGGATAAAGTATGTATAGTTATTCTCAATTATAATAATTATGAAGATACGATTGAATGTGTACAAAGTTTGAGAAGTACTATAAATTCAAATGAGTATGACATCGTGATTGTAGATAATAATTCGGTTAATGATAGTGTCAAAGAGTTATCTAGGGCGCTATCCCCTATTAAGATTATTACTAGTTTAGAAAATAGAGGATATGCGAATGGAAACAATATTGGAATAAAGTATGCTGAGGATAATGGATATGATTACATTTGTATATTAAACAACGATACACTAATTGAAGTTGATTTTTTGGAATCGTGTAAACGAGAACTAGAAGATAATTCCTCTGTTGCTTTTGTTAGTCCAGTGTTAGTTGAATATAAAAATAATAACTTGGTACAATCTACAGGTGGTGATATTTTTATTAATAGAGGAATTGTAACTTTAAAAAATCATGGTGCTCAGAGGGACAAACTTTCTTCTAAAATCGAAAGTGACTATATTGGGGGAGCGTGTTTGATGTTCAAAACCTCTATATTGAAAGTTATTGGATATATACCTGAAAGCTATTTTCTATTTTATGAAGAAACTGAATGGTGTTATAGAGCTAAAAAATTAGGCTATAAGAATATATGTCTTACTCAAAGTTATGTTTATCATAAAGGTTCGGTCTCTATAAAATCGGTCAATGGACTTCAAGAATATTTAATGACGAGAAATAGAGTTGTATTTGTTCGTAGAAATGTAAATAGTAAACTAAGGTATACTGTTTTCTTGATCTATTTATTCATGCAACAACTTTATCATTGTTTATCGAGAAGGGATTGTTCTAAAAGAAAGTATAAATATTATTTAGATGGTGTATTTAATAGAATTGATCCATCCTACCCATTTATTTTCATAAACGAATAAGTTACTGCTTATAACTGTAGATGTACTAAGATAATTAGATTAAATAATCAAAGAGAGTGGTCATTATAGGATCATAATTTAAAATAGTTAGGTGAAACATAGAAGTGTTTGATATATCTCAAATAAAAACAAAAATAGTTGCATTTGATTTTTTTGATACTGTTGTACATAGGAATTGTCATCCTGAGCAAACTTTGTATCAGTGGGCTAAGGAAATGGCTTTGGAGCTGAATTTTGATGTATCTCCTGCAATATTATACAAGATCAGAAAAAGTGTCGAAAACAATAAAGAGTTAGGCACTGAAGAAATGTGTTATCTAGATCTTTTGTCTGGAATATATAATGAAATTAAAGATAAGATAAAAAATACATCGAAAGAAGAGTTTATTCATAGAGCTAAAATTCTAGAGTTAAAAATTGAATTGCAACATATTTACTTGGATTCGGAAATTAAAGAAGTTTTAAAAAAATTGAAAAGTGATTCGAAACAGATTATCTTAGTTTCGGATTTTTATACTGATAAGGAATTAATAGAAACTATATTAAAAAAATTTGAAATTTTTGATTATTTCTCTTCTATCTATATTTCGAGTGAGAAAGCTTGCCGTAAATCCACAGGAAATTTATATAAGTTAATTTTAAACGAATTAGGCTTAAATCCTAAAGAAATTACCATGATAGGAGATAATTATAAATCTGATTATGAAGTGCCACGTTCTCTAGGATTAAATGCTATTTATAGACAACACATAGATAAAAATCAAACAGTGTCAGAAAAAGAGTTGGTAAGACTATATAATCAAATTTTATTTTCTAACAGTAAAAAAGCACCGTTTAATATTTTTTTAGCTGACATCGTATTCTTTATTTCGAAATTGCATAAAAAGATGATTCAAGATGATGTTCAAATAGCACTCTTTTGCTCACGAGAAGGACAGTTATTGAAAAGACTTTTTGATATATATCAAGATACTTTTTTTGGGAAAAATCAAAAGATTTGTACAGAATATTTTTATGTTTCTAGACGATCGACATTATATTCTTCTTTTACTTCTTTAGATAATGAAGAGTTTGAGACGATTTTTCGTCAATATAAAAAAATTACATTACAAAATTTCTTGTTAAATTTAAACTTTTCTGATAATGAAATCATATTGATTTGTCAAGATTTAAAAGAGAAACCAACATATGTATTAACAGTAGACGATCATTTATTAGAGAAACTCAAAAAACATCCTCAGTTCATTACGAAGTTCAATAAAGAGAAAAAAGACAGTCAATTACTACGTGATTATATAGAGCATTTAACTAAAAACCAAAATGAAGTATATTTAGTCGATGTGGGTTGGAAAGGAACGATACAAGATAGTATCAAAAAGGCTCTTCCAGACAAGAGAATAGTAGGTTATTATCTGGGATTGATACTCAATGCTTACTCAGTAGAAAATAAAATGGATAAAACTGGTTTATTGTTTTCTGATTATCCAAGTAAATCGAAATTTTATGATATTGTGAGTAGAAATTTTGGTTTTTATGAAGATATTTTTGTAGCAGATCATGGTCCAGTTTTGAAATATAAAAGAGAGAGTGAGGTTATTCCCATTCTTGACGATGATAAGAAACATGTGAGTATTTATCAGGCAGTTAAAGATTATCAAGAAGAGTTAATATTAGGATTTTCAGAAATTTTGGAAGTTTATAAGAAAATGAAGTTTCTCCCTTTTGAACAAAAAAATCTGTGGCTAATGATATCGCTAAAAAAAGAATGTATTTATATACCTAAGTTACAATCATTTTCTGAATCTTTAAAAGAAAAAGTTGTTGAAAATTTTGGTGAGATAGTAACTCTTAAAACTACGAAAAAATCTATAAAAACGTTATTAAGAGAGAAAAGCGATTTACTTTGGGTTGATTTCGTTTATAGATTGTTTGGTGGTGTCAATTTCCTATTTATTCCAGAATTATATACAAGAGTTATATTTTTATTGAAATATTTAGATTTGAAATTGAGGTTGAAAAATTATGGGGAATAAATCCATAAAGTGGAATGCATTATTAAATATTGTCCTGACGCTATCAAATATCATTTTCCCATTAATCACTTTTCCTTATATATCTAGAATATTGAATCCAACTGGTATAGGTTTAACTTCATTTTTTAGTTCAATAGGGAATTATGGTATTTTACTTGCTTCTATGGGAATTTCAACTTATGGTATCAAAGCAGTAGCAAGTGTTAGAGATGATAGAGATAAGTTGTCAAAGGTAGTACAGGAGTTAATGATTATAAACGTTGCTATGTCTATAATAACAACTGTAATACTATTATTTATGACTATATTTATAACACAATTGAATAGAGAATTTTCACTCCTATTGATCACATGTGGGACTATTTTATCTTCTCCTTTCGCCTTAAATTGGTTGTATAGTGGAATGGAAGAATATACTTATATTACTACCCGGTCAGTAGTGTTTAAAATTCTATCATTAATATTGATTTTTCTACTTGTGAAAAGGCCAGAGGATTATATTGTTTTTGCTAGTATTTCATTGTTTTCTTCTCTAAGTTCAAATATCTTAAATCTATGGCATAGCCGACATTTCATTAATATTAAATTATATAAAAATTTACAATTTAAACATCATTTTAAACCAATGTGGTATTTATTTGCATCATTACTTGCAGTAAATATTTATACTAATTTAGATACAGTGATGCTCGGTTTTATTAATGGTAATGAGGATGTGGGATACTATTCTGTGGCATCAAAGGTTAAGTGGATTTTGCTTTCTCTTATTACATCTATTAGTGCAGTTTTGCTACCGAGACTTTCATTTTATATTAGTAAAAATGACACCTCGAATTTTAGAAAAATATTAAAGGAGTCATCTGCGGTTATATTTTTTATTGCGATTCCATTGATGGTATTCTTTATTGTAGAGGCGAAAGATAGTATCTTATTACTAGGAGGAAGTCAGTATCTTCCTGCGACTTTAGCGATGCAAATACTTATGCCAATTTTACTTATTTCTGGTTTCTCGAATATTACAGGAAATCAAATATTGATTCCAATGAATAGAGAAAAATATTTTATGGTTGCAGTAACGATTGGTGCTGTGATTAATCTTATTTTGAACCTACTGTTAATGCCTAAGTTTGGAATTATTGGTGCTTCTGTCGCAACTCTTTTTGCGGAATTGTCGCAGATGACGGTACAATTACATTTTTCAAAAGAATATTTAGTATCAAATATATCGATAAAGAGTTTGGTTAATGTGATAATTGCAACAGTTGTTTCTACAGTACCACTAATCATTTTGAATCAGCTGATAACGATAACTATACCATTTTATTCTCTAATGCTAGAAGGTTTTGCTTTCTTTTCATTATATTTAGTAATTCTGCTTTTATTAAAGGAGGAAGTGACGATTCAATTATTTTCTCTTCTTGCAAAGAAGAAGTAAATTGGTCAGAAATTGAAATGTATAAACAAATAAAGAATTTAATTATTGATTTAGGAGGAAATCATGAAGATAATGCTAGTTTTTGGTACACGTCCAGAAGCGATAAAAATGTGTCCATTAGTGAATGAGTTGAAAAAACAGGCAGATATGGAAACAGTTGTTTGTGTAACTGGTCAACACAAGGAGATGGTTAGCCCTGTTTTGGAATTGTTTGGAGTTCAACCAGACTATGATTTAGAAATAATGAAAGCTAATCAAACCTTGTTCTCTATAACAACAAGTATTTTAGAAAAAATTAAACCTGTTTTAGAAGAAGAACAACCAGATATTGTTCTAGTTCATGGTGACACTACTACAACATATGCAGCAGCTTTGGCAGCATTTTATCTTGGAATTAAGGTTGGCCATGTTGAAGCTGGGTTACGAACTTACAACCTGCAAAGTCCCTTCCCAGAAGAATTTAATAGACAATCGACTTCTATTATTGCAAATTATCATTTTGCTCCAACTGAATTGGCTAAAGAAAATCTTTTAAAAGAGGGTAGAGAGAATGTTTATGTAACTGGAAATACAGTTATTGATGCACTTACAACTACAGTACAAAAGGATTATACACACCCTGATTTAGATTTAAACGTTGACACTCGTCTTATTCTACTGACTGCTCATAGACGTGAAAATCTCGGAGAACCTATGAAACACATGTTTAGAGCTGTTAAACGAGTTTTAAATGAATATGACGATGTTAAGGTAATTTATCCAATTCATAAGAATCCCTTGGTGCGTGAAACAGCTGCGGAAATTTTTGGAGATACAGAACGTATTCAGATTATTGAACCTTTGGATGTTCTTGATTTTCATAATTTCATGAATCATAGTTACATGATTTTAACTGATTCAGGAGGAGTTCAGGAAGAGGCTCCTTCTTTAGGAAAACCTGTATTGGTCATGCGAGATACGACAGAAAGACCTGAAGGAGTAGCTGCCGGAACGTTGAAATTGGTTGGAACTGATGAGGAGACTATTTATCAAAACTTTAAGATGCTTTTAAACGATTCCGAAGAATATAAAAAAATGAGTCAAGCTAGTAATCCTTATGGAAATGGTGATGCTAGTAAACAGATTGTTCGTATTTTACGCGGAATTTAAGTGAGACCAAATAAAGTAATAAAAAGTACTATCTTATAAAAGGTATTGATCTTGTAGCTGATTCGGGAACATGTTTATATTCTTTGACTCGAGCTACATTAAAATAACTTATGCTGATTTATGATAGATCGATAATTTGATACTACTTTGGATATTGATGTTAGCAGTGATTAGGGATGTTTTGATTAATTCAACTTTTCAGAATTCACCTTGCTTTCTAGATTTTCTTCTGATTTTTATCATTACTTCAGTAAGTTAAATCGTCTATTTACTAGAGTTAAAACTTTTAAAAAAGCCATTGATTGTTAAATCATGTTTTAGATATGGTCAAACATAAATTTAGGAGGGGTTAGTTTGAAGATTGTAATTCCAAGAATTATTCATAACAAAGAGCAACTGACCTGGGATTGGTCCGGGACAATAACTAATATAAAAAAATATTTAGGGAAATACGAGATTGTTGAGGAACAGAATATTTTCTATACTTTTAGAATGAATGTGCACAAAGTGCTTGTTCGTTTAGGTATTAGAAAATCTGATATGAACATGACGTATATAAAATATGCTGAAAATCAAGTTCATCTATCGCCAGAGGATATTTGCCTCACGTTTGATGAATTTCCTTTATCTTTTTCTGATAATCCAATTTATGTCTATCAAGACTTGAATCTTCATTATTTGATAGAGAGTTCTCAAAACAATAGTCAATCGTTCAAATATAGTGGTTTTCAAAACGTCCCGGCTGATATTCTAGATAGACGAATGAGAAAACAGGAAATATTTTATAATCAAGCTACTGGAATATTTACTATGAGTAAATGGTTTTCAGAATACTTGATAGCTCAACAAGGGCTTCCAGTTGAAAAAGTTCATTATGTGGGGGCAGGAACAAATATGAATAATCTATCTCTTGACCACTCTCATAAGGAACGCAATAAGTTTTTATTTATTGGTAAAGATTTTTTTCGTAAAGGAGGAGATCTTGTTTATAACGCTTTTGTCTATTTGCAAAATAATCTCATGCCGGAGGCAGAGTTGTACATTATAGGTCCTTCAGTGTTCCGATGGAATTTAACAATCCGAATGTTTATTTTTTAGGTAATCTACCAGCTGATAAGGTACAATGTTATTATAATCTTTGTGATGTATTTGTTTTACCTTCTAGATTTGAGGCATTTGGAATTGTATTTGTTGAATCTCTTTGCTATGGTTTACCATGTATCGGTCGTGATTTAATGGAAATGCCAAACCTAATTCAAAATAATGAAACTGGATTATTATTACCTGTTGAAGAGGAAAATCCACAGGTTTTAGCTGACATAATGTATAATTTGATAAAAGATGAAAACTTTTTTAAAAATGTTCAGACTAAACAAGATTATTATAAAGCAGAATATTCGTGGGACACGGTTGCTAAAAGAATGATTTCAATTATGAAGCAAGATATGAACAACAATCTATAAGTGAAAAATTAAAATATATTCTAGTTTAACGGTCTATTCCTACTAACAGTAATATTGAGAGACATTTTAAAAATACAAGTTATACGTATAGTGACTTCTCCTAATTCTGACAAGGTGAAAAGATTATTTAAAACCTAATTTAAAAGATTAGACGAAGCTAAATTCAGCTTATTGAATAAAAATAATTTGGTCTAGAGATTTTCTTGTCAGTCTTATTCATTTTTGCCGAACCTTGTGAGTTGTTTGCAACTACCAGAATACACAAAGAACAGAATCTCTTAGCATCATTGAATAGAACAATATCTGCATAAATTTCAGATATAACTAGTGGTGCAGAAGGTGGATTTTTGAAAATAAGAATTCTTTGTAGAGCTATTTTACTAGCTGGTGAAGAATTGTTTTTCAATTTTTCGTACAGATTACAATAATGTTATGGTGGGTTTAAATTTCTTTGTTGGTTGTGTTTGATGAATAGAGATGCACGTATCGAAATTCAAGATAGTGGTGATATCACTTGCTTAATCTCTTCTCCAGTATTTGTAGTAGAATTAAGTGTTCTTGATTAAAATAAAGAACACAACACTTTTTATTCAGTGTTGTGTATTGGGTGAAACGAAAGGAACGATTGTACTTATGAAAGGTATTATTCTAGCAGGTGGTTCGGGGACACGTTTATATCCTTTGACTCGCGCTGCATCAAAACAGCTTATGCCGGTTTATGATAAACCGATGATTTACTACCCACTTTCAACATTGATGTTGGCTGGGATTAGGGATATTTTGATTATTTCCACTCCACAGGATTTGCATCGATTCAAAGAGCTTCTTCAAGATGGCTCTGAGTTTGGGATTCAATTGTCTTATGCAGAGCAACCAAGTCCAGATGGTTTGGCACAAGCCTTTATTATTGGTGAAGAATTTATTGGTGATGATAGCGTTGCTCTGATCTTAGGTGACAATATCTATCACGGTCCTGGTCTTTCTAAGATGTTACAAAAGGCAGCAAGCAAGGATTCAGGAGCGACTGTCTTTGGCTATCACGTGAAGGATCCAGAACGCTTTGGTGTTGTTGAGTTTGACAAAGACATGAACGCCATTTCTATCGAAGAAAAGCCAGAACATCCTCGTTCAAATTATGCAGTTACAGGTCTCTATTTCTACGATAATGATGTAGTAGAGATTGCCAAAAATATAAAACCAAGCCCGCGTGGTGAATTGGAAATTACAGATGTCAACAAGGCTTACCTAGATCGTGGAGATTTATCGGTTGAGGTTATGGGACGTGGATTTGCTTGGTTGGATACTGGCACTCATGAAAGTTTACTAGAGGCTTCACAGTACATCGAAACAGTCCAACGGATGCAAAATGTTCAGGTAGCAAACTTAGAAGAAATTGCTTACCGTATGGGCTATATCAGTCGCGAAGATGTATTGGCCTTAGCCCAGCCACTTAAGAAAAATGAATACGGGCAGTATCTGCTCCGTTTGATTGGAGAAGCATAGATGACAGATAATTTTTTCGGAAAGACGCTTGCAGCACGCAAGGTTGATGCAATTCCAGGTATGTTGGAGTTTGATATCCCTGTTCATGGTGATAATCGTGGCTGGTTTAAAGAAAATTTCCAAAAGGAAAAAATGCTCCCACTTGGATTTCCAGAGTCTTTCTTTGCAGAAGGAAAGTTGCAAAACAATGTATCCTTCTCACGTAAACATGTTCTCCGTGGCCTCCACGCAGAACCTTGGGATAAGTACATCTCTGTAGCAGATGGTGGGAAAGTTCTGGGTTCTTGGGTTGATCTACGCGAGGGCGAAACTTTCGGAAATACCTATCAAACAGTAATTGATGCAAGTAAGGGAATCTTTGTTCCTAGAGGTGTGGCCAATGGTTTCCAAGTCCTATCAGATACAGTTTCTTATAGTTATCTGGTCAATGATTACTGGGCTCTTGAACTCAAACCCAAGTATGCCTTTGTGAACTATGCTGATCCAAGACTTGGCATTGAATGGGAAAATCTTGCAGAAGCAGAGGTTTCAGATGCAGATAAAAATCATCCACTACTTAAGGATGTAAAACCTTTGAAAAAAGAAGATTTGTAAAAAGGAAAGAATATGACTGAATACAAAAAAATTATCGTGACAGGTGGAGCTGGTTTTATCGGTTCCAACTTTGTCCACTATGTTTACAAGAATTTTCCAGATGTTCATGTGACAGTATTAGACAAATTGACTTATGCTGGGAACCGCGCTAATATTGAGGAAATTTTAGGTGATCGTGTTGAGTTAGTTGTTGGGGACATTGCGGATGCAGAGTTGGTAGACAAGTTGGCAGCTCAAGCAGATGCTATTGTTCACTATGCTGCTGAGAGTCACAATGATAATTCACTCAATGATCCATCGCCATTTATTCATACTAACTTTATCGGAACCTATACTCTTTTGGAAGCTACACGTAAATACGATATTCGTTTCCACCATGTATCGACAGATGAAGTTTATGGGGATCTCCCTCTACGCGAAGATTTGCCAGGTCATGGTGAAGGACCAGGTGAGAAATTTACTGCTGAAACAAAATACAACCCAAGTTCTCCGTACTCATCAACCAAGGCTGCCTCAGACTTGATTGTCAAAGCCTGGGTGCGTTCTTTTGGAGTCAAAGCAACGATTTCCAACTGTTCAAATAACTACGGTCCTTATCAACACATTGAAAAATTTATCCCACGTCAGATTACCAACATCCTAAGTGGAATTAAGCCAAAACTTTACGGTGAAGGAAAGAACGTTCGTGATTGGATTCATACCAATGACCATTCTTCAGGTGTTTGGACAATCTTAACAAAAGGTCAAATCGGTGAAACCTACTTGATTGGGGCTGATGGCGAGAAGAACAACAAGGAAGTTTTGGAACTTATCCTTAAGGAAATGGGACAAGCTGCGGATGCCTATGATCATGTGACTGACCGTGCAGGACATGACCTTCGTTATGCGATTGATGCCAGTAAACTCCGTGATGAATTAGGTTGGAGACCAGAATTTACTAACTTTGAAGCTGGACTCAAGGAAACAATCAAGTGGTATGCAGATAATCAAGAATGGTGGAAAGCAGAGAAAGAAGCTGTTGAAGCCAATTATGCTAAGACTCAGGAGATTATTACAGTATAAAAAGCAGGAAATCGCTGCTTTTTATTGCTATATTGGGAAGAGTTGCAAATTAGAAAGGTATAGATATGATTTTAATTACAGGAGCAAATGGTCAATTAGGAACTGAACTTCGTTATTTATTGGATGAGCGTAATGAAGAATACGTAGCAGTAGATGTGGCTGAGATGGACATTACCAATGCAGAAATGGTTGAGAAGGTTTTTGAAGAGGTGAAACCAACTTTAGTCTACCACTGTGCAGCCTACACCGCTGTTGATGCAGCAGAGGATGAAGGGAAAGAATTGGATTTTGCCATCAATGTGACGGGGACGGAAAATGTCGCAAAAGCATCTGAAAAGCATGGTGCGACTTTAGTTTATATTTCTACTGACTATGTCTTTGACGGTAAGAAACCAGTTGGACAAGAGTGGGAAGTTGATGACCGACCAGATCCACAGACAGAATATGGACGCACTAAGCGTATGGGAGAAGAGTTAGTTGAGAAGCATGTATCTAATTTCTATATTATCCGTACTGCCTGGGTATTTGGAAATTATGGCAAAAACTTCGTTTTTACCATGCAAAATCTTGCGAAAAATCATAAGACTTTAACAGTTGTAAATGACCAGCACGGTCGTCCGACTTGGACTCGTACCTTGGCTGAGTTCATGACCTACCTAGCTGCAAACCGCAAGGAATTTGGTTATTATCATTTGTCAAATGATGCGACAGAAGACACGACTTGGTATGATTTTGCAGTTGAAATTTTGAAAGATACAGATGTGGAAATCAAGCCAGTAGATTCCAGTCAATTTCCAGCAAAAGCTAAACGCCCCCTAAACTCAACGATGAGCCTGACTAAAGCCAAAGCTACTGGATTTGTTATTCCAACTTGGCAAGATGCTTTGAAAGAATTTTACAAACAAGAAGTGAGATAAGTAGTAGAATGATTTTCTAGTTTAATAAAAGAGGCAGATAATAAACTCCAAAGGAGCATAAGATGTACGATTATCTTGTTGTCGGTGCTGGTCTCTTTGGTGCAGTCTTTGCCCATGAAGCAGCCTTAAAAGGAAAAAAAGTAAAAGTCATTGAAAAACGAAATCATATCGCGGGTAATATCTATACTCGTGAAGAGGAAGGAATTCAAGTTCATCAGTATGGTGCTCATATCTTCCATACTTCTGATAAGGAGATTTGGGATTATGTAAATCAGTTTGCAGAGTTTAACCGTTACACAAATTCTCCTGTTGCAAACTATAAGGGAGAGATTTATAACCTTCCTTTTAATATGAATACTTTCAATAAACTTTGGGGAGTTGTAACGCCAGCAGAAGCACAAGCTAAGATTGATGAGCAACGTGCGGTTTTAAATGGTAAAACTCCTGAAAATTTGGAAGAACAGGCGATTTCTCTTGTAGGTACAGACATCTATGAAAAATTGATTAAGGACTATACAGAGAAACAGTGGGGCAAGCCAACTACGGAACTTCCAGCCTTTATCATTCGCCGTTTGCCAGTACGCCTGACCTATGATAACAACTATTTTAACGATACCTATCAAGGAATTCCAATTGGTGGTTATACTCAGATAGTTGAAAAAATGTTGGATCATGAAAACATTGATGTAGAAACAAATGTTGATTTCTTTGCGAATAAAGAGCAATATATGAAGGACTTCCCTAAGATTGTCTTTACCGGTATGATTGATGAATTCTTCGATTATAAGTTGGGTGAACTAGAGTATCGTAGTCTTCGTTTTGAAAATGAGACCCTGGATATGGAAAATTACCAAGGAAATGCAGTTGTGAACTATACGGATGCTGATACCCCATATACTCGCATTATTGAACACAAACATTTTGAGTTTGGGAGTCAAGCAAAGACTATCATTACTAAAGAACATTCCAAAACATGGGAAAAAGGTGATGAGCCTTATTATCCAGTTAATAATGATCGTAATAATCATTTGTATAAATCGTATAAAAAATTGGCCGATGAGCAAGGGAATGTTATCTTTGGTGGTCGTTTAGGACACTATCGTTATTACGATATGTACCAAGTAATTGGAGCAGCCTTGCAGTGTGTGAGAAATGAGTTAGATTAAATAAGTAAAATTGACCACCAGTTCTCATTTATAAAAGTATTAAAAATTCCTTGACTATGTAATGTAGTTGAGGGATTTTTTGATATTATTCATATTTTTGCAAAGTTTTTGTTTAAAAAATAATTTTCTAAAATTCAGAAAATTCTATTGACAGGACGTTAAAAAGGGGCTATAATGAATAAAAAAACAAAGGAGAATACTATGAAAACAAGGAAAGTATTGGCCCTTGCGGGAGTAACTTTATTAGCAACTGGTGTTTTAGCTGCTTGCTCTGGCTCAGGGTCTAGTGCAAAAGGTGAGAAAACTTTTTCTTATGTTTACGAAACAGATCCAGATAACCTGAACTACTTGACAACTGGTAAGGCAGCAACTACTGACATTACTAGTAATGTGATTGATGGATTGCTTGAAAATGACCGCTATGGTAACTTTGTGCCATCTATAGCTGAGGATTGGTCTGTATCTAAGGACGGCTTGACTTACACTTATACAATCCGTAAAGATGCCAAGTGGTACACATCTGAAGGAGAAGAGTATGCGCCTGTGAAAGCTCAAGACTTTGTAACAGGACTTAAGTATGCGACAGATAAGAAATCACAAGCCCTTTACTTGGTACAAGATTCAATCAAAGGTCTAGATGCCTATGCAAAAGGTGAGACCACAGACTTTGCTCAAGTCGGGATTAAAGCCCTTGACGATCAAACAGTCCAATACACCTTGAACAAACCTGAAAGTTTTTGGAACTCAAAAACAACCATGGGTGTGCTTGCGCCAGTCAATGAAGAGTTTTTGAATTCAAAAGGGGATGATTTTGCCAAAGCTACGGATCCAAGCAGTATCTTGTATAATGGTCCTTATTTGTTAAAATCTCTTGTGGCTAAATCTTCCGTTGAATTTGCGAAAAATCCTAACTACTGGGATAAGGACAATGTTCACATTGATAAGGTAAAACTTTCATTCTGGGATGGTCAAGATACAGGAAAACTTGCAGAAAACTTCAAAGATGGAAGCTTTACAATGGCTCGTCTCTTCCCGACAAGCGCAAGTTATCCTGAACTTGAAAAAGAGTTTAAAGACAACATCGTTTATACACCACAAGATTCTACTACTTATTTAGTAGGTACTAATATTGATCGCCAGTCTTATAAGTACACTTCTAAGACAACGGATGAAGAAAAAACATCAACCAAGAAAGCTCTTCTAAACAAAGATTTCCGTCAAGCCCTTGCCTTTGGTTTTGATAGAAAAGCCTATGCTTCTCAAGTGAATGGTGCGAATGGGGCAACTAAACTGCTTCGTAACTTGTTTGTTCCTCCTACATTTGTACAGGCAGATGGAAAGAACTTTGGCGAAATGGTCAAAGACAAATTGGTGACTTATGGTGACGAATGGAGCAACGTGAACTTGGATGATGCTCAGGATGGACTCTACAATCCTGAAAAAGCGAAAGCAGAGTTTGCTAAAGCCAAGACAGCTCTCCAAGCGGAAGGTGTTCGATTCCCAATCCACTTGGATATGCCAGTTGACCAAACCAATACAACAAAAGTTCAACGTGTCCAATCTTTTAAACAATCACTTGAAGAAACATTAGGAACTGACAATGTCGTCATTGATATCCAACAACTTCAAAAAGATGAAGTTCTCAATGTTACCTACTTTGCTGAAACGGCTGCAGGACAAGATTGGGATGTCTCAGATAACGTTGGATGGGGACCAGACTACATTGACCCATCTACCTACCTTGATATTCTCAAACCATCTGTAGGGGAAAGTACAAAGACTTATCTAGGATTTGATGCTGGTACAAATAATGCAGCAGCTAAACAAGTTGGTTTGGAAGACTACGAAAAAATGGTTGTTGAAGCTGGTGCAGAAGTGAAAGACATTTCAAAACGTTATGAAAAATATGCAGCTGCCCAAGCTTGGTTGACAGATAGTGCTTTGATCATCCCAACAACTTCTAAAACTGGTCGTCCAATGTTGTCTAAGATGGTACCATTTACACTTCCGTTTGCATACTCTGGTAACAAGGGTACGACCGAAGCCACTTTGTATAAATACCTTGATGTACAAGATAAACCAGTGAGAGTTGATGAGTATCAAAAAGCTCAAGAAAAATGGATGAAAGAAAAAGAAGAATCCAATAAAAAAGCGCAAGAAGAACTTGCAAAACATGTTAAATAAAGGTAAGGGAGTTGGTTTGTAGCCGACTCTTTTATACTCTTCGAAAATCTCTTCAAACCACATCAGCTTCCATCTGCAACCTCAAAACACTGTTTTGAGCAACCTGCGGCTAGATTCCTAGTTTGCTCTTTGATTTTCATTGAGTATTAGCTATCTTGTAGTAAAAAATCCTGAGAATTTCTAACTCTCAGGATTTTTCGTGTTTACTGTTGTGGTTGTTGAAATTGAGGGGCCTGTGGTTGTTGTTGGATCTGTTGGCCAGGCTGTCCCTGATTTGGATTCGTTGGAGCAGGATTATTTGATTGTTGACCAGGAGTAGGTGTTACTTGTGTACTTGTATTTTCATTTGTGGTAGAGGGATTCTCTACTTCTGATTGTGTTTGTTGTGTATCAGGAGTACTCCATGTATTTCTTGCTCCGTTTAGGAATACGAACTGCCCGTTTCTATATAGTCCCTCAGGCATTGTCCAATCTCCAGGATGGTTATTTTGAGTAAGGTAGCTCATCATGCTACGATAAACTCTAGCAGCAACTGTGAGACCATCACCTACAATAGGAGTGAGGCGGTTGGTATAACCTGTCCAAACGGCCATTGAATACTTACGAGTATAACCGACAAACAGTTCATCTGGTGCTACAAGTTGATTTATCTTAATATGATTTTCGATTTCTTCATCTGTATAGTTAGAAGTACCTGTTTTACCTGCTTGAGGGATTCCAGGAAGGTAGGCATTGTAACCTGTTCCAGATGTCAAGACTGTTTTCATCATTTCTGTCATCATGTAGGCAGTAGACTCTTTCATAGCTCTTGTACCAGCGTCAGAAAATTCTTTTTCACTACCATCACTAAAGACGATTTTATTGATGTACATTGGTTTGTGATAAGTACCGCCATTTGCGAATGCAGCGTAGGCTGCAGCCATTTTTTCACTGCTTGCCCCGTATTGTTTACTAGATTCAGTTGTATTACTTGAAATAGCATTTGAATAGTGTATTACAGGATAGTCGATTCCTAAACCATTTAGGAAGTTTTTGGCTCTGTCTAAACCAACCTTGTTTAGTGTTTCAACGGCGGGTACGTTACGAGATTGTTGAAGGGCATATTGCAGACTAATATTACCAAAATATGCTCGATCCCAGTTGTAGACAGGGGTATTTGTACCAGGATAGTTATAAGGAATATCGTGGACAGTAGTTGCAGTTGAATCATATACACCGTATTCTAAGGCTGGTGCATAATCAGTGATTGGTTTCATGGTTGATCCCCAGTCACGATTGGTTTCCACAGCTTGGTTGGTACCAAATGAAACGTTACTTGCTTGGTGACGAGCTCCAAGTTGGGCGATGACTTTACCATTGGAAGTATCTACGATAGTTGAGGCTACTTGAAGGTCATCATCTGGATAAGAGACGTATTCATCTGTATTGTAAATGTCCCAAAGTCGCTGTTGAATTCCCTTGTCCACATTTGTGTAGACTTCCATTCCAGTTGTAAGAAGATTATAGCCAGTTTCATGCTCTACTTGCTCAATAACCTCTTTTAGATAGTTATCCATATATGCTGGATAAGTAGCAGTTGATTTAAGACTTTGTAAACCATCAGTGATAGGTGTGTTGATAGCTTTTTCATATTGCTCAGCACTAATGTAATTTTGCCCTCTCATTTCTGAAAGAACCAAGTTACGACGGTCTAATGCTGCTTCTGGATGAGAGTAAGGATCGTATTGGTTTGGTGCCTGAGGCATACCTGCTAGCAAAGCTAATTGAGGTAGAGAGAGGTCTTTTAAGTCTTTTCCGTAGTAATTTTGGGCTGCTGTCTGCATTCCATAGTTACCATTTGACATATAGACCTTATTGATGTAGTAGGTAAGGATTTCTTGTTTGGTAGCTTTTTGTTCCAATTGGATAGCGAGCCAAGCCTCTTGTGCTTTTCGGGAGATGTTTTGATCCGAAGTTGATGTTGAGAAATAGGTCAACTTAATCAACTGTTGGGTTAGGGTTGATCCCCCCTGTAAAGAATTACTTTGTAAGTTACGTAAGAAGGCTCCCATAATCCGAATCGTATCGATCCCTCTGTGGTCAAAGAAACGATGATCTTCGATAGACACGATAGCTTTGACTAAATCAGTAGGAATTTCGTTGGCCTGAGCGTTTACTCGGCGTTCAGAGCCCAGATCGGCAATGAGTTCGTTATTATTGTCATAAATCTTGCTAGAAGTTGTTGCAACTAATTTACTATCTGATAGGGCTGGAGCTTTGCTCACAAAATAGAGGAAAACACCCCCGCCCAATAGAAATAATGCGATAAAGAGAGTTAGGAAAAAGATTCCAATATACTTTAATATTCGCATAAGAATGTATTTATTCATCTTGTTTACCACCTAGTAAATGTTCTTTGATAACATCGAGATAGGGAATTTGTGGGAATGCCCCTAGTTTTATCTGGTAACCGTATTCTCGTATGTATCCAAGTGGCATTGATTTTTGCCCCTTATCTTGATGATAGAAGCGAATCAAATCATGTGCCGGTAATAAGTAGGTTTCTTGCTGAGAAGAAAAGTGAAGAAGGACAAAGCAGATTCCTTGTTGGGCAAGGACTTGTTCCATATGCTGAATCTGATGTGGATGAAAATTTTTCATCGGAATCGCTTGTTTCTGCCTAGTTTCCTTAGCTTCAAAGTCGATGTAATATCCCTTATAAACGCCAGAATAGTCTGTCGTTGAAGCTTGTCGAAAATAGGCTTCAACAATCTTGGCACGACTTCGTTGTGGATAGTCCACTCGTACGATTTGAATAGGAGTAGGTTTCTTGTGTATAACAGCCAAGCCCTGAGACAAATAGTAGTCGTTGGTAGCATTGATCATATTTTCAAAAGACATACCTCGATTTGCGAAATTTTTGGGTTGAGAAAGAGATGGTTGTCTTTTTTGTGATGAAATTTTATGAGGATAGTTGACCATAATTCTCCTTATTGGTACAATAACATCACTCTATTATATCATAAATTTGCACAGAAAGGGTTAAAAATGACTACAGCTTTGGTTTTAGGCTATTCTGCTTTTGATTTGGGTTTGTTTTCTGACAAGGATCCTCGTCTTAAATTGATTAAAAAAGCGATACATAAAGATTTAGAGGCTATGGCAGCAGATGGGGTGTCTTGGCTTGTATTTACAGGGACTTTGGGTTTTGAATATTGGGTTTTAGAGGTCGCTCAGGAAATGAAGACCGAATATGGTTTCCAGTTGGCCACCATTTTTGCTTTTGAAACCCATGGGGAAAATTGGAATGAAGGCAATCAGATGAAACTGAGTCGCTTTAAGCAGGTAGACTTTGTCAAATATGCCTATCCTCGTTATGAACACAAAGGTCAGTTAAGAGATTACCAGCAGTTTTTACTGGAAAATACGAACAGTTCCTATCTTTTTTATGATGAAGAAAATGAAACGAAACTAGCTTATTTTTACCAAAAGATGAAAAATCAAGAGGACTATTTTATAAAGAGATTAACATTTGATCAATTAAATGAACTTGCTGAAAATTTTTCCGAAAATTGAAGCTTTGACCTTGATTTTTGTTTGCCTTTTTTTATATAATAATACTAGCAAGCGAGAATGGAGAGAGACATGGCAAGTATTATTTTTTCAGCGAAAGATATTTTTGAACAAGAGTTTGGGCGTGAAGTCCGAGGGTATAGTAAGGCAGAAGTTGATGAGTTTTTAGACGATGTCATTAAGGACTATGAAACCTATGCTGCCTTGGTCAAGTCACTTCGTCAGGAAATTGCAGATTTGAAGGAAGAATTAGCTCGTAAACCGCAAGTGAGTTCGGCTCCAAGTCCTAGTCACCCAGATCCAATTGATGTGGCAGCTTCATCTTCTATGACGAATTTTGATATTTTGAAACGCCTGAATAGATTGGAAAAAGAAGTGTTTGGTAAACAAA
The DNA here is from genome assembly GCF_041432315.1 of Streptococcus sp. 27098_8_76. Lineage (GTDB taxonomy): Bacteria > Bacillota > Bacilli > Lactobacillales > Streptococcaceae > Streptococcus. The sequence goes on from NZ_JAPVZI010000009.1 coordinate 95,184, forward strand.
TTTTAGATAACTCAGATTTCTAAGTAGTTATTTGACATGTGCAATTTTTGGATAATCGCGTGAGGAGAATTGCTTCTCATGAGGAAAGTCCATGCTAGCACAGGCTGTGATGCCTGTAGTGTTTGTGCTAGGCGAAACCATAAGCCTAGGGACGAGAAATCGTTACGGCAGTTGAAATGGCTAAGTCCTTGGATAGGCCAGAGTAGGCTTGAAAGTGCCACAGTGACGGAGTCTTTCTGGAAACGGAGAGAGTGGAACGCGGTAAACCCCTCAAGCTAGCAACCCAAATTTTGGTCGGGGCATGGAGTACGCGGAAACGAACGTAGTATTCTGACTGCTATCAGCTAGAGCTGTTAGTGGTAGACAGATGATTATCGAAGGAAGTGGTCCTAGTCACTTCTGGAACAAAACATGGCTTATAGAAAATTGCATATAGGTTGGGGCTGAGAAATTTTCTCAACCTCATTTTTTAAAGTGGACATATAGAAAGGTCTTGCAAGACTGTAACATGAAAAAAGAATTTAATTTAATTGCAACTGTGGCAGCAGGTCTTGAAGCTGTTGTGGGACGAGAAGTGCGAGAGTTGGGCTACGATTGTCAGGTTGAAAATGGACGTGTTCGTTTTCAAGGAGACGTGAGAGCTATTATCGAAACCAACCTCTGGCTTCGGGCAGCAGATCGTATCAAGATCATCGTAGGAACTTTCCCAGCTAAGACTTTTGAAGAGCTGTTTCAGGGAGTTTTTGCTTTAGATTGGGAAAATTATTTACCACTTGGAGCTCGGTTCCCGATTTCAAAAGCCAAATGTGTTAAGTCCAAACTTCATAATGAACCTAGTGTTCAGGCTATTTCTAAGAAAGCTGTTGTCAAGAAATTGCAGAAACACTACGCCCGCCCAGAAGGTGTTCCTTTGATGGAGAATGGCCCGGAATTTAAGATTGAGGTCTCCATTCTCAAAGATGTGGCAACTGTCATGATTGATACGACAGGCTCCAGTCTCTTTAAACGTGGCTATCGTACGGAAAAAGGTGGGGCTCCTATCAAGGAAAATATGGCAGCAGCTATTTTGCAACTCTCTAACTGGTATCCAGACAAGCCTTTGATTGATCCGACCTGTGGTTCAGGAACTTTCTGTATTGAAGCGGTTATGATTGCCAGAAAGATGGCGCCAGGACTTCGTCGCTCTTTTGCTTTTGAGGAATGGAATTGGGTCAGCGATCGCTTGATTCAAGAAGTGCGCACAGAGGCGGCTAAAAAAGTAGACCGTGAGCTTGAACTTGATATCATGGGCTGTGATATTGATGCTCGCATGGTGGAAATTGCTAGGGTCAATGCTCAGGCAGCTGGTGTTGCAGGGGATATTACATTTAAGCAGATGCGCGTGCAGGATTTACGTTCCGATAAAATCAATGGTGTGATTATTTCCAATCCGCCTTACGGGGAGCGTTTATCAGATGATGTAGGGGTGACCAAGCTCTATGCTGAGATGGGTCAAGTATTTGCACCACTGAAAACTTGGAGCAAATTTATCCTAACTAGTGATGAAGCCTTTGAAAGCAAGTATGGTAGCCAAGCAGATAAGAAGCGTAAGTTATACAACGGAACCTTGAAAGTGGATCTGTATCAATATTTTGGTCAGCGTGTCAAACGGCAAGAGGTAAAATAGAAAGGGATACTCATGAGTAAAAAAAGACGAAATCGTCATAAAAAAGAAGGTCAAGAACCGCAATTTGATTTTGATGAAGCAAAAGAGCTAACAGTTGGTCAAGCTATTCGTAAAAATGAAGAAGTGGAAGCAGGAGTCTTGCCTGAGGATTCCATTTTGGACAAGTATGTTAAACAACACAAAGATGAAATTGAGGCGGATAAGTTTGCGACTCGCCAATACAAAAAAGAGGAGTTAGTTGAAACTCAGAGTCTGGATGATTTAATTCAAGAGATGCGTGAGGCTGTAGAAGAGTCAGAAGCTTCTTCGGAGGAAGTTCCACCTTCTGAAGACATCTTACCACCCTTGCCTCTGGACGATGAGGAGCAAGGCTTGGATCCTCTATTGCTAGAGGATGAAAATCCAACAGAAATGACTGAAGAAGTGGAAGAGGAGCAAAACCTTTCTCGTCTGGAACAAGAAGACTCAGAAAAGAAAAGCAAAAAAGGCTTTGTTTTGACCGTTTTGGCGCTTGTATCAGTGATTATCTGTGTCAGTGCTTATTATGTCTATCGTCAAGTGAATCGCTCGACCAAGGAGATTGAAACTTCCCAATCAACTACAGCCAATCAATCAGATGTGGATGATTTTAATACACTTTATGACGCCTTCTACACAGACAGCAATAAAACGGCTTTGAAAAATAGCCAGTTTGATAAACTGAGTCAACTCAAGACCTTACTTGATAAGCTGGAAGGTAGTCGTGAACACACGCTTGCCAAATCTAAATATGATAGTCTAGCAACGCAAATCAAGGCCATTCAAGATGTCAATGCACAATTTGAGAAGTCAGCTATTGTGGATGGTGTCTTGGATACCAATGCCAAAGCCAAAGCGGATGCTAAATTTACAGATATTAAAACTGGGAATACGGAGCTTGATAAATTGCTAGATAAGGCTATTAGCCTTGGTAAGAGCCAGCAAACAAGTACTTCTAGCTCAAGTTCAAGTCAAACTAGTAGCTCAAGTTCAAGTCAAACAAGCTCAAATACGACCAGTGAGACAAGCCCAAGTAGTTCAAATGCTGCCTCAAATGAAACTAGAAGTACTCGCAGTGAAGTCAATATGGGCGTATCAAGTGCGGGTGTTGCTGTTCAAAGAAGTGCCAGTCGTGTTGCCTATAATCAGTCTGCTATTGATGATAGTAACAACTCTGCCTGGGATTTCGCGGATGGTGTCTTGGAACAAATTCTAGCGACTTCACGTTCACGTGGCTATATCACTGGAGACCAGTATATCCTTGAACGTGTCAATATCGTTAACGGCAATGGTTATTACAATCTCTACAAGCCAGATGGAACCTATCTCTTTACCCTTAACTGTAAGACAGGATATTTTGTTGGAAATGGCGCTGGTCATGCGGATGACTTGGACTACTAAGCAGTCGTTACAAAATTCTTTCTTTTCAAAAGTAAAAATGATAAAATAAAACAAATGAAACAAGAGGAGTGTCAAATGACAAAAGCTAACTTTGGTGTCGTAGGTATGGCCGTAATGGGTCGTAACCTTGCCCTTAATATTGAATCTCGTGGTTATACAGTTGCTATCTACAACCGTAGTAAAGAAAAAACGGAAGATGTGATTGCTTGCCATCCTGAAAAGAACTTTGTACCAAGCTATGACGTTGAAAGTTTTGTAAACTCAATCGAAAAACCTCGCCGTATCATGCTCATGGTTCAAGCTGGACCTGGTACAGATGCTACTATCCAAGCCCTTCTTCCACACCTTGACAAGGGTGATATCTTGATTGATGGCGGAAACACTTTCTACAAAGATACAATCCGTCGTAATGAAGAATTGGCAAACTCAGGTATCAACTTTATCGGTACTGGGGTTTCTGGTGGTGAAAAAGGTGCCCTTGAAGGTCCTTCTATCATGCCTGGTGGACAAAAAGAGGCCTACGAATTGGTTGCAGATGTTCTTGAGGAAATCTCAGCTAAAGCACCAGAAGATGGCAAACCATGTGTGACTTACATCGGTCCTGATGGAGCTGGTCACTACGTGAAGATGGTCCACAACGGTATCGAGTATGGTGATATGCAATTGATCGCAGAAAGCTATGACTTGATGCAACACTTGCTAGGCCTTTCTGCAGAAGACATGGCTGAAATCTTTACTGAATGGAACAAGGGCGAATTGGACAGCTACTTAATTGAAATCACAGCTGATATATTGAGCCGTAAAGACGACGAAGGTCAAGATGGACCAATCGTAGACTACATCCTTGATGCTGCAGGTAACAAGGGAACTGGTAAATGGACTAGTCAATCATCACTTGACCTTGGTGTGCCATTGTCACTCATCACTGAGTCAGTATTTGCACGTTACATCTCTACTTACAAAGAAGAACGTGTGCATGCTAGCAAGGTTCTTCCAAAACCAGCTACCTTCAAATTTGAAGGAGACAAGGCTGAATTGATTGAAAAAATCCGTCAAGCCCTTTACTTCTCAAAAATCATCTCATACGCACAAGGTTTTGCTCAATTGCGTGTAGCTTCTAAAGAAAACAACTGGAACTTGCCATTTGCAGACATCGCATCTATCTGGCGTGATGGGTGTATCATCCGTTCTCGTTTCTTGCAAAAGATCACAGATGCTTACAATCGTGATGCAGACCTTGCCAACCTTCTTTTGGATGAATACTTCTTGGATGTTACTGCTAAGTACCAACAAGCAGTGCGTGATATCGTAGCTCTTGCAGTTCAAGCTGGTGTACCAGTACCAACCTTCTCAGCAGCTATTACTTACTTTGATAGCTACCGTTCAGCTGACCTTCCAGCTAACTTGATCCAAGCACAACGTGACTACTTTGGTGCCCACACTTACCAACGTAAAGACAAAGAAGGAACCTTCCACTACTCTTGGTATGACGAAAAATAAGTAGGTCTGCCATGGGGAAACGGATTTTATTACTTGAGAAAGAACGAAATCTAGCTCATTTTTTAAGTTTGGAACTCCAAAAAGAGCAATACCGAGTTGATCAGGTTGAGGAGGGGCAAAAAGCTCTCTCCATGGCTCTTCAAACAGACTATGACTTGATTTTATTGAATGCTCATCTGGGGGATATGACAGCCCAGGATTTTGCAGACAAGCTGAGTCGGACTAAGCCAGCCTCAGTGATCATGGTCTTGGACCATCGAGAAGACTTGCAAGATCAGATTGAGACAATCCAACGCTTTGCCGTTTCTTACATCTATAAGCCAGTTATTATTGACAATCTGGTAGCTCGTATTTCAGCGATTTTCCGAGGTCGGGACTTTATCGACCAACACTGTAGTCAGATGAAGGTTCCAACGTCTTACCGCAATCTGCGTATGGATGTAGAACATCATACCGTTTATCGTGGCGAGGAAATGATTGATCTGACGCGTCGTGAGTATGATCTTTTGGCTACTCTTATGGGAAGCAAGAAAGTCCTGACGCGTGAGCAGTTGTTGGAAAGTGTCTGGAAGTATGAAAGTGCGACCGAAACCAATATCGTGGATGTCTATATCCGTTATCTACGTAGCAAGCTTGATGTAAAAGGTCAGAAAAGCTACATTAAAACCGTGCGTGGTGTTGGTTACGCTATGCAAGAATAGAAAGGCAGTCACGGTCGTGTAACTGCTGTTTGAGCTCCATACTATCTGTAGCAGGAATTCCTGAATAACAGATAGTATGGGGCTTTTTTGAGATTATAGTGGAATGCAATCATATCAATTGACATTTCTGGATTTTAATAGTATAATGCATCATGTATATTTGTGTGAATAACAGGATATAATAACCTGGTTCATAATGGTGGATTGGGTTAAGGTGCTGTCTTTTGTACAAAATACTAATTTAATATAATTAAATCATATAAGGAGGCTTTATAATGGAAAACAAAAGTAATTCATTGAGTCGAGTTAAACGAATGGAATCTCAAGAGAACCAGAGAATTTTGAGGTTTTCTATTCGAAAATATAGTTTTGGTGCCGCATCGGTTGCAGTCGCTGCACTAATGTTTTTAGGAGCACGAGCTAGTGTTGTTCAGGCGGATACTACAGTAAATGCTACTGAGGTGTCTCTTGAGAGTTCTGCACCTAATTCACAACCAGCAACTCCAACATTGGATAAGTCACAATTGGAAGGTTATATAGCTGAAATTGAAGGAAAAATTTCATCAGGTAAATACGCTAATAAAACTGAGGAAAGTATTACTCTTTTAAATTCTGAGTTAGCTTCTGCCAAGTCTGTGCTAGTTTCTGCAACCAGTCAAGATGAACTAAAAGTAGCCTACAACCAACTTGTCACTGTAGTAAGCTCAAAATTGAAAAACAAACCTGTAGAGAAAAAAGAAACTCCAGCAGTAGACACTACTAACGGAAAAGAAACTGTAGGTAAAAGAGCAGAAAACACAGAACCAAAATCTGGTACTAACTCAATCGAAAACACAGGAACTAATGATTCACGTAATCGTCAAGCGATTCCAACGGGAATTCAATTTAGAGCGGAAGTTGCCTTTTCAAAAGGCACAAATGCAGAAGCAAATGGTCATAGTGATACCTATGTCCTTAATGACGTTGGTAGACGTGTTAGTCGTTCAGACGCTGAAAAGGTAGTTTCTAGAGTTACGAACTATAAAGTTAAATATAATAAAGACGCTAATGGGAAAATCACTTCATTAGATTGGCTTGTCTTTTTTAACGACCATTCAGAGAATCTAGCGAATACGTACCAGACTGATGGTGGAGAGATATATCGTAATTATATCCAAATTCCTGCAGAAGTGGAGATGCCAACTAGCATTACGCGTGCACAGTATGCGAGCCCAAGAAATCTTAAATGGATTAACGGGAAACCACAACGTATTAAACCGAATGGTACGCCAGTTAGTGCTTCGTCAACCTTTGACAATCCAACACCAGAAAGTGCTTCAGGGCTACCAAGAGTACAATTGGATACAATTAATATAGATAAATGGCCTAATACGAATAGCGGGCGTGATTTAGAAAATCTTAGTTTAAACCTGAAAAGATATTTCGGTACTGCTGGAACTGATGAATCTCTAGAAATTCGAGAAACATTGAGGGAGGCTTCCGTGGATGGTAAACGTGTGTTTTCTGACCGATCAACTACAGGTGGTTCTAGTTACAATTCCTATGTATGGAGTTTTAGAACCAAAGTCCCTGAAACAACAACTAACGAAGACTTAAAAAATATGAAGGTTGTGTTTGGGATGATGCGTAGTGCCACTGCGGGTGCCAATGCAGCTTTTGCCAACGTTGCATCGAACCCTGTAAAACTGTGGCAGTCTGATATT
>NZ_JAPVZI010000010.1:0-82869 GCF_041432315.1 Streptococcus sp. 27098_8_76
TTATGCGGTATTAGCTATCGTTTCCAATAGTTATCCCCCGCTACCAGGCAGGTTACCTACGCGTTACTCACCCGTTCGCAACTCATCCAGAGAAGCAAGCTCCTCCTTCAGCGTTCTACTTGCATGTATTAGGCACGCCGCCAGCGTTCGTCCTGAGCCAGGATCAAACTCTCATTAAAAGTTTGAGTTCTCACTCATTTCTGTCACTGACAGATTTATTGTTTTTTCATTGTTCAGTACTACAACCTTAGTTGTAGTACCCTGCACATTGGTTCGTCTTGTTCAGTTTTCAAAGGTCTTTGTCACTCGCTTCTCTCAAGTGACAACTATATTAGTATATCACAGTCGCTTTCGCTTGTCAACACTTTTTTGAAACTTTTTTAAACTTTTTTTCATCAAGTGTTTCAACCGCAACATACCATAGTCCGTACGGGATTCGAACCCGTGTTACCGCCGTGAAAAGGCGGTGTCTTAACCCCTTGACCAACGGACCAGAGTTGTTATTTTCAACTCTTACTATTATACCGACTTTTCAAACTTTGTCAACACCTTTTTTAAACTTTTTACAAATTTTTCAATTCTTTTCAAGTACAGTTTTTCAAATTATAGTAAAAAGAGCCAGAATTGTACTGACTCTTCTATTGTTCATTAAACTTAGAAGCACGTTCTTCTCCCCACCAATAGGGCATTAGTTCTGCGACTTTAACTGTTTTTCTTATATTATAGTCCATCATGAATTCTGCATCTTTATTTTCAGCGTTCAACTCTAATAGGAATTCTCTGCAAGCTCCACAGGGCATTCCTGAACTTCCACCATAAGGTGGTTTGTCTCGAAAGGCTAATACTTTTTTAACCTTAGTTTGTCCTGAAAATTGGTACATATTGAAGAGAGCTGCCCGTTCTGCGCAGAGATGGAAAACACCACAGGTTCCCTCCATACAGAAACCTGTAAATATTTGTCCATCTTCTGCTTCTACTGCGGCCACAACATGGTTAGCGTAAACAAAATCAGATACTTCATGTGGATCGTATAGCTTCTGTGCTTCTTCGTACATCTTTTCCCAGATGTCCATTATTGTACCCTTCTTACTTAGAGATTTCCTTCAACATATTTTCGATATGCTGGATTGATTTTTCACGGCCTAACAAGAAGATCGTATCTGGTAACTCTGGACCATGCATTTCACCTGAAACAGCAATACGAATTGGCATGAAGAGATTTTTCCCTTTGATACCTGTTTCTTTTTGGACTGCTTTAATTTGTGGGAAGATATTTTCTGTCACAAATTCATCATCTGTCATTGCTTCAAGTTTTGCTTTGAAGGCTTCAAGAACTGTTGGGACTGTTTCACCTGCCATGACTTCGCGCTCTGCTTCGGTCAATTCTGGGAAATCTGAGAAGAAGAGATCTGTCAATGGGATAATCTCATCTACTGATTTCATTTGTGGTTTATAGAGATCAACTAATTTTTCAGCCTTGTCTGTTAAACGGCCTGCTTCTTCTAGGAATGGTTTTGCCATTTCAAAGATAGTTTCTAGGTCTGCATTCTTGATATAATCATTGCTCATCCAGTCTAGTTTTTTCTGGTCAAAGGCTGCTGGAGACTTGCTGAGGCGATTTTCATCGAAAAGTTTAATCAATTCTTCACGAGAGAAAATCTCATCTTCGCCACCTGGGTTCCAACCAAGAAGGGCGATAAAGTTAAAGACTGCTTCTGGAAGGTAACCTTTCTTTCGGTAATCTTCGATAAATTGAAGTGTATTAGTATCACGTTTAGATAACTTCTTACCAGTCTCAGAGTTGATAATCAAGGTCATGTGACCGAACTCTGGAGCTTCCCAACCAAGTGCTTCATAAACCATGAGCTGTTTTGGTGTATTAGCAATATGGTCATCTCCACGGATTACGTGAGAGATTTGCATATCGTGGTCATCGATAACAACAGCAAAGTTGTAAGTTGGGTAACCGTCTTTCTTTTGGATAACCCAGTCACCACCGATATTGCCACCTTCAAATTCGATATCACCTTTGACCATATCATGCCACTTGTAGATACCTGACTCATTGACCGCCAAACGAACCGTTGGGATGATCCCTGCTGCTTCACGTTCTGCGATGTAAGCTGCTTTTTCTTCTTCACTCATACCAAGGTATTCATTGATGTAGCGTGGTGTTTCGCCAGCTGCTTCTTGGCGTTCGCGTTCAGCTGCCAACTCTTCTTCTGTAACGTAAGATTTGTAGGCTTTTCCTTCAGCTAATAGTTGGTCGATGTATTTTTGATACAAGTCCAAACGCTCAGACTGGCGGTAATTTTCATGTGTTTCTGGGCTTTCATCCCAATCCATACCTAACCAACGAAGGTTTTCAAGCTGTGAACGTTCCCCATCCTCGACATGACGTTTACGGTCAGTATCTTCAATACGGATAATAAAAGTTCCACCATGATGACGTGCGTAAAGGTAGTTGAACAATGCTGTACGGGCATTCCCGATGTGTAGTAGTCCTGTTGGACTTGGTGCGTAACGTACGCGGATATCTTTTGACATAGTTTCTCCTATAAAGTCTCTAGGCGTCTGCCTTTTTGCTCTCTATATTATATCACAAGTCTTGGCTGAGTCCAATTTCTATGGATAAAGAGAGTAAAAAGAGTGGACAAACCACTCTTTTCTTCTATTATAGACGTGCGTTAAGTTCTTTGCTCAATTCTTCAAATCCTGGTTTTCCAAGAAGGGCAAACATGTTACGTTTGTAAGCTTCAACACCTGGTTGGTCAAATGGGTTGATAGCATTCAAGTAACCTGAAAGAGCGATAGCCAATTCGAAGAAGTAGATTGTGTAACCAAGAGTGAAAGCGTCTTGCTCTGGAAGAGTCACGTACATGTTTGGTACATCACCATCTGTGTGGGCAAGAAGAACACCATCAGTCGCTTTTTTGTTTACAAAGTCAACGTCTTTTCCTTGAAGGTAACCAAGTCCATCAAGGTCTTCTTCCAAGCTAGGGATAATCACGTTTTTACGAGGTTTGTCAACACGGACAACTGTTTCAAACATGATACGAGTTCCTTCTTGGATAAATTGACCAAGTGAGTGCAAGTCAGTTGAGAAGTTGGCTGAAGTTGGGTAGATACCTTTTTGGTCTTTCCCTTCTGATTCACCAGCCAATTGTTTCCACCACTCTGAGAAGTACTGAAGTGATGGCTCATAGTTTACCAAGATTTCAGTTGCATAGCCTTTACGGTAAAGGATGTTACGAACTGCTGCGTATTGGTAAGCTTCGTTTTCAGAGATTTTGTCTGAAGTGTAGTCTTTGCGAGCTGCGTTCGCACCTTCCATGAGGGCTTTGATGTCAGCTCCTGATGCTGCGATTGGAAGCAAACCAACAGCTGTCAATACTGAGAAGCGTCCACCAATGTCATCTGGAACAACAAATGTTTCCCAACCGTTAGCGTCTGCTTCAACCTTAACAGCACCTTTTTGGCGGTCAGTTGTTGCATAGATACGTTTGTTAGCTTCTTCTTGACCGTATTTCTTAACCAAAAGTTCTTTGAAGACACGGAAAGCGATAGCTGGTTCAGTTGTTGTACCTGATTTAGAAATCACGTTTACTGAGAAGTCTTTGTCTGCAACATACTCTACCAAGTCAGCAAGGTAAGTAGATGAGATTGAGTTTCCTGCGTAAAGGATTTGTGGAGCTTTGCGTTCTTCTTTTGTTTGCAAGTTAGCAAAGTGGTGGTTCAAGAAGTCGATTGCTGCTTTGGCACCAAGGTAAGATCCACCGATACCGATTACAACCAAGACATCGCTGTCTGATTTGATTTGCTCAGCAGCTTTCAAGATACGGTCAAATTCTTCGCGGTCGTAGTTTTCAGGAAGGTCCAACCATCCCAAAAAGTCGCTACCAGCACCAGTTCCTTTACGGATCAATTCATCTGCTGCTGTTACTTGTGATTGCATGTATTCCACTTCATGTGGTGCAACAAATTTGTCTAAAACTTTTGAATAATCAAATTTAATATGTGACATGTTATTCCTCCAATATTTCTTCTTTTCTATCATAACGCTTACCTTCGTTTTTTTCAAGTTTTTTTGTCGAATTTCTCCAATTTTTATCAGAATTCAAACGTTTGCGTAAAAATCCCACATTCCAAAAATTTTGAAAAAATAAAAGAAAGAACGACCAGATGTCCCAGTCGTTACAGTTCATTCAATAAATACTCAAATAATTCTAAATTACCATTCTCTTCATTAACCAGAAACTCTGGATGCCACTGCAAACCGATAATGCGGTGCTCATCGATAGACTCAATCGCTTCGATGGTCTGGTCTCTTGGATCAATAGCAGTTACACGGAAATTAGGTGCCAAATCTTTAATGCTTTGACGATGGACGGAGTTGACCTGACTTTCTTTCCCAAATAGCTTAGCCACCACGCTTCCCTCCACTGTCTCAATAGAGTGAGATGTTCCGAAAGGTAGTCCTTGCCAGTGACCTTCGATTTCTTGATTGAGGGTTCCACCAAAGGCAACATTGACAAGTTGAACACCGCGACAGATTGCCATAATTGGTTTATTCTGACGAAGCGCTTCTTTCAAGAGGGCCAATTCAAACTCATCACGCACTAGATTGTAATCATCGCTCTCGATGGTCTTTTTCTCTCCATAAAACTGAGGATGGACATTTTGCCCACCTGTCAAGATAAGTTTATCTATCATTTCTACATAATCGCGTACAACTGACTCATCACCAACAGGAATAACTAGAGGGAGACCACCGACTTGACGAATGCTCTCTGCGAATCTACAAGATACAGATGAATGAATGTTTTTGCCTTCTGCGTCTACGGGACATAGATTTGCAGCAACTCCTACAACCGTTCTAGCCATTATGTCTCTCCTTTCGAATATTAACGATAGTCCTATCATATCACTCAAAACGCCTTTCGTCTAATATGTTTTTTTAAAGGCTGTGATAAAAATTTTTTATGGACAAGAAAAAGCTGCCCACATAGGACAACTTCTTTCTTATTCAAAAACAAATTGATTGTGATAGAGTTCTGAATAGAAGCCACCAAGTTTCAAAAGTTCATGGTGGTTACCGCGTTCAATGACTTCTCCATCTTTAAGGACAATAATCTGATCTGCATTGAGGATGGTCTTCAAACGATGGGCAATGACAAAACTGGTTCTACCCGCTACGACCGCCTCCATGGCATGCTGAATTTTACTTTCTGTCACCGTATCTACGTTTGAAGTGGCTTCATCTAGAATGAGAACTTCTGGATCTGTCATCAGGGTTCGAGCGATAGAAATCAATTGCTTTTGCCCAGTTGAGAAGATGCTCTGGTCATCATCTATAAGAGTATCGTATTTATCAGGTAAGCTTTCGATATAGTCGTGAATGTGGGTTGCTTTGGCTGCTGCCTCAACCATTTCTTGACTAGCATCTGGCACACCGAAACGAATATTGTCTCGGATCGTTCCACTAAACAAGACCGAATCCTGCAAGACAATCCCCACCTTGCTTCTAAGACTATCTAAGTCATAGTCACGAATGTCTTTCCCATCAAAATAAATACCACCAGCATCAACATCATAAAAGCGATTGATGAGGTTCATAATAGTGGTTTTTCCTGAACCCGTCGGCCCAACAACCGCGGTCATCTGTCCTTTCGGAGCGGAAATGCTGACATCTTTCAAAATAGGTTTATCAGGCAAATACGAGAAATCAATATGACTGATTTCAACACCTTCTTGCAACTGAGTGAAGATTGGAGCCTTTTCAGGTCGGATTTCTTCCTCTGCGTCAAACATTTCCTGAATCCGTTCAGCCCCAGTAAAGGCTAACTGAAGGCTTCCCCAACTAGCTGCAACTTGGATAATAGGCTGGTAGTACTGCTGTGAAAATTGGGCAAACATAACAATCAAACCTAGGGCGGTACTTGTTTCAATAGACTTATCATTCAAAAGTACAGCTGAACCAGCAAAGATAACGATGGCTGTGTTGACCAGACTCATCCCATTCATGACAGGGAAAAGAATTCCTGAGAACATCCTTCCTTTAAAGGTTGCCTTGCGCACGCGCTCATTTTGTTCAAGAAATCCTGCCATCATATCCTCTTGAATTCCTTGCACAATCACGGCTTTTTGGCCTGAAATACTCTCGTCCATATAGGCGTTGAGTTTCCCTACCTCTTTTTGCTGGAGGTTGGTGTATTTGCGTGCCATTTTTACAATAAAAATCAGCATGAGGAAGGCAACTGGTGTGCTGGCAATAGTGATAAGAGCCAGCGTCACATTTCTCGAAAACATGACAAGAATCAGACCAATGTATAAAACAATATTGCTCATGACCTGAATCAAGCTCTCGTTAAAAGCTTGAAGGATATTATCCAAATCACTGGTAAAACGAGACAGGATATCGCCATCTTGTCGGCGGTCAAAGAAAGAAACCGTCAAGCGAGCAAGCTTACCGAAGAGGCCTTTGCGCATCTCGTTGGTCGACTCTGCAATCACGCGCGTCATGAGACACATGTATATGACACTGGAGATAAAGAGAACCAAAACCAGCAGGCCAAGATTGACCATGATTCCTGATAGGCTTTGCCAAACAAGTTCTGGATTGCCATCTTGATAAGCTTGAACTAAATTGGCTAGCTGCGTCACTGCTTGTCCAGAAAAGACCGGAAAGAGGGCTTGGGCAAGAGTTGCCAGAACAATCATCAAGATGACAACTACAAATGATAGCTTATAGGCTTTAAAATAATTCCAAAAAAATTGAACTGTCTTCATTTTACTCCTCCTTTCCTTTCTGTGTTTCGTAGATTTCACGGTAAACGGCATTGTTGGCAACCAAGTCTGCATGCGTCCCTTGACCAATCAATCGCCCTTGATCTAGAACCAAGATTTTATCCGCATGAACAACCGAGCTAATCTTTTGCGCGATGATAATGGTTGTTGTTCCCTTCAAGTCCTTATTCAAGGCTTCTTGCACTAGGCGCTCTGACTTAGCATCCAATGCCGAGGTCGAATCGTCAAAAATCAGAATACGTGGATTGCTGACAATCCCACGCGCAATCGACATCCTTTGCTTTTGCCCACCTGAGAAGTTGGTTCCCCGTTCCTCAACTGGACTTTCAAAGGTTTTCTCCATACGATGAATGAATTCACTGGCTTGGGCAATATTGGCTGCGCGCTCCATTTCAAATAGAGTAGCATCTCCTTTGCCCTGTCTCAGGTTATCTGCAATCGTTCCACTGAAGAGAATGGCACGTTGGAGAACGATAGAAACTGTTTGACGCAGGGTCCCTTCACTCACTTCTCGAATATCCTTGCCTCCAATTTTGATGGCCCCTTCCTGCGGGTCAAAGAGACGTGGAATCAATTGAGCCAAGGTTGATTTTCCTGCACCAGTCGCTCCAACGACACCAACCATTTGACCAGGTTCAATAGTAAAGCTCACATCTTTCAGCATCGGTTCCTTGTCCATTGGATAGGTAAAGGTCACATTTTCAAAGCTAAGACTTCCGACCAACTCTTCATCTGGGACATCCTTGAAAGTCATGGCTGGCTCTGCGTCCAGAATTTCTCGAATACGACGCATAGAAATCATGGCACGACTGACAGAATTCCCCAAAAATCCAACCATGACAATGGTAAAGATAATCTGGCTTAGGTAATTGACAAAGGAAGCAATGGAGCCAACAACTGACGGATCCGACTGAACCATCCCTGCAACTAGCCAAATAGAGAGGAATACCGCCCCATAACCGACCAACATCATGAAAGGTTCCACTACTGAAAAGGCATAACCAATGTAAAGGTTTTGACCGAGTAACTCGTCTGAAACCTCCGTAAACTTATCAAATTGCTCTTTTTCTTGGACAAAGGACTTGACCACACGAACGCCACGCAAATTTTCCTTGGCAATGGCATTGATGCGCTCAAGAAGGGTTTGAAACTTGGCAAAACGAGGACCCATCATCCCCATCATGACAGCAGTCAAACCAAAAATCAAGACCACCATGAGAACAATCACCCACCATAGAGAAGGAAGGGTTTGAACCGCAAGGATAAACGAACCGATGAACAAGAGGGGAAGTCTGAACAGAATTTGGAAGGTCATCATGACGACGTTCTGAATCTGGTTGATATCATTTGTCATTCGAACAACTAGATTTCCCGCATTAAATTGTTCAATATTGGCATAAGAAAAGGTTTGGATTTTACGGAAGGCATCCTCCCGAAGGTCAGATGAAACTCCTTGGGCAATATAGGCTGCAAGGATAACATTAAGCCCACCAGCAACCAAACCGACCAAGGCCACACCAATCAACCAAGCCCCGATACTATAAATAGCTTCATATTTCCCAGCAAGGAGGGCGTCTAACACTTCCTGCAGATAACGCGGTTGCAGAAGTGAACTAGCAACCATCAAGCCTGTCATCAGAAGCGAAGCTAAGGCCTGCCACTTGTAGGTTTTTATTTTCTGAATTAGCATACTTTCTCCTTAAAAAATAGACAAAAGGGAGCGACAATGTGTCAGCTCCTTCTCATTCTGTTTGTGTGATGTTATTCTAGCAAAAAAGTGAGGGATTGTCAAAGAAGTCCCCTTGATATAGCTAGAATGACAAGTAATTCATTCTTTATAATTTTTGTTTTAACTCGACCAAGACATTCATAGCCTGCATAGGTGTCATATTGTAAACATCCAGTTTAGCTAATTCTGCTAGGATAGGATGGTCTGCTGGCGCGTCAAAGAGTGAAATCTGTTCAGTGACAGCACTTGTTTGCCTCATTGGAGCAGGACTTTCTGTACCCTGACTCTCTAACTGAGTCAAAATCTTATCCGCCCTTGCTAAAAGGTCTGCTGGCAAGCCAGCAATCTTGGCAACATGGATACCATAGGATTTATCGGCTGGCCCTGGTTCAATCTTGTGAAGGAAGGTGACCTGCCCATCCTGCTCCAAGGTTGCCACGTGAACATTGATCAAGTGTTCCAGGCTGGACTCTAGACTAGTCAACTCATGGTAGTGGGTCGCAAAGAGGGTCTTGGCTCCGATATGCTCATGAATGTATTCGATGATAGACTGAGCAAGAGCCATACCATCATAAGTTGCAGTTCCACGACCTAACTCATCAAAGAGAATCAAGGAATTCTTTGTTGCATGCGAAATGGCATTGTTGGCCTCCATCATCTCCACCATGAAGGTTGATTGACCTGAAACCAAGTCATCGGCTGCTCCGATACGGGTAAAAATCGCATCAAAAATCGGTAAATGGGCACTTTCTGCCGGCACATAAGAACCCATCTGGGCCATTATCGCCGTCATGGCTAACTGACGCATATAAGTTGACTTCCCACTCATGTTGGGCCCTGTAATCAATTGGATACTGGTGTCTTCTGCCATCTGAATCGTATTTGGAATATAGGTCTGAGCCCCCATGACCTTTTCAACGACAGCATGGCGTCCTTTCTGGATATCAATTCGCGAATCATCTCCAAACTCTGGTCGAATCAAATGCTGCGTCTCAGCCACAACTGCTAGACTTTGCAAAACATCAACCGTCGCAATTCCTTGGGCTAGAGCTTGTAAACGCTGGATGTACTTGCTGACCTCTTCACGGATACGCATAAAGATTTCGTACTCTAGATTGGCTGACTTCTCACGCGCCTCCAGCATATCTCCCTCGATACGCGCTAATTCTTCGGTTCCAAAGCGTTCTGAGTTTTTCAGCGTCGCCTTGCGGAAAAAGTGAGCAGGCACATTTCCCAGTTGCGAATTGGTCACATGGAAATAGTAGCCATCCTTTTTATTGTAGTCAATCTTAAGCGTGCTGATACCAGAGTTTTCTCGCTCCTTAGCCTCAATCTCAGCAATCCAACCAGTCCCTTCTCTGAGCACACGACGGTACTTGTCTAAAGTCTCATCAAATCCAGTCCGGATAATGCCACCTTCTGTAATCACATGGGGAGCTTCAGGAGCAATCGCCGCACTAATCAAACTCTCCAACTCAGGGATTCCATCCAGTTGTTCGATGAGATAAGCTAGAGCAGGTTGCTCCATTCCTTCTAAAATCGCACGAATCCGTGGCACACTAGATAAGGTGGTCGCCAACTGCAAGAGATCCTTGGGATTGGTTTTTCCAAAAGAAACACGACTAGCCAAGCGCTCAATGTCATAAACACCCTTGAGACTGTCTGTCAAATCACTACGCTCAAAGAAATGGTCGAGAAAGACCTGCACCACTTTTTGGCGTTGGACGATTCGTTCCTTATCAATCAGGGGACGATGAATCCAAGACCGCAAGAGCCGCATACCCATAGCTGTTTTGGTTTCATCCAAAAGCCAGAAAAGACTGCCTTGCTTCTTGCCTGACCGAGCATTCTCAACCAGATCCAGACTAGCCTTGGTCGCATAATCCATCTGCAAGAAATCCTTGATTTCATAGCGGATAACAGGTTTGAGGTGGTTCAATTCCCTCATCTGGGTTCGATGGACATACTGGAGCAACTTACTAGATGCCGCTTGCTCCACAGCTGCTAATCGTGAATCCAGTAAATGAAGGTCTTCAAAGCCTTCTTTTTCATAGGAAAGTACCAGATTCATCTGACGACTAAGGATTTGTTCCTCTTCCTCAGACAAATCATAACCCAGCACCACTTCTCGAGCCTTGAGATTACGAATTTCCCCACAAACCAGCGTGAAATCCAATAGACCTGTCACATAAAAGTCACCGGTCACCAGATCCATGTATGCTAGCCCAAATCGACTGCCATCACGATCTACGGCTACCAAGAAATTGTTCTGACTGTCCGGCTTAGTGCTATCGACTACTGTCCCGGGTGTAATGACCTGAACAACCTCTCGTTTAACAACCCCAACCGCTTGCTTAGGATCTTCCATCTGCTCTGCGATAGCTACCTTATATCCCTGCTCAATTAACACATCAATGTACTGTTGGGCAGAATGATAGGGAACACCCGCCATAGGAATCGGATTGTCCGCATTCTTGTTGCGACTCGTTAAGGAAATTTCCAGAATCTGCGCAGCATTGACCGCATCCTCATAAAACAATTCATAAAAATCACCCATCCGAAAGAGCAAAAAAGCATCTGGATATTGCTTTTTAATATCCACATACTGTTGCATGCCGGGTGATAGCTTTTCTGTCGCCATTTTCCGTCTCTCCTTGTCAAAAATAAGTCTTGAGAGCAACTCCCAAGACCTTACTTATCTTTCATCAAATCTAGCAAACGATCTTCCATGAGTTTGGCAACGTGCTGGTCTCGACAAATGACCAATAAGGTATTGGCACCAGCAACTGTTCCTAAAATCCATTCATCCTTGTTTGCATCTACAATATTTGCCAAGACAGAAGCTTCTCCCAGTTTGGTATGAAGCACCAAGGTAAACTCTGCTCTTGCAACACCTTCTAAATGATGAGACAAAAATTCCACCAAATCAATCTTTTCTGTCTCATTTGCTAGTACATAATACACCATATCATTTTTCTTGACCTTGGTCAAGCCGATTTCGCGCAAATCACGAGACAGGGTTGTCTGCGTCACAAAAACATTATGCGCCTCCAACCGATCTTGAATTTCTTTTTGTGTACTTAATTTCTCCTCAGTAATCATTTTTTTTATTAACTGATGACGATCTCTTTTTCTCATAAAATCCTCTTATGTGAATATTTATAACTATTTTTATAACTATATTATACCAAAAAAATAGGAGATTTCAAAAATTTTTTCTTCTTTCTTTAAAATTGTGATAAAATAGTAGAAAAGTCCAAAAAGGAGCTCTTAATGAATACAAAAGAATTGATTGCTAGCGAATTGGCTAGCATCATTGATAGCCTGGACCAAGAGGCTATTTTAAATTTACTGGAAACCCCTAAAAACTCAGAAATGGGAGACATCGCTTTCCCTGCTTTTTCACTTGCAAAAGTCGAACGTAAAGCACCTCAAATGATTGCGGCTGAACTGGCTGAAAAAATTAATAGCCAAGCCTTTGAAAAGGTTGTCGCAACAGGACCTTACGTTAACTTTTTCCTTGATAAATCTGCCATTTCTGCTCAAGTGTTGCAAGCGGTTATCACTGAAAAAGAACACTATGCTGACCAAACTATTGGCAAACAAGAAAATGTTGTTATCGACATGTCTAGTCCCAATATCGCTAAACCATTCTCTATTGGTCACCTACGCTCAACTGTTATCGGAGATAGCTTGTCACATATTTTCCAAAAAATCGGTTATCAAACGGTCAAGGTCAACCATTTGGGAGACTGGGGTAAACAGTTTGGGATGTTGATTGTTGCCTACAAAAAATGGGGCGATGAAGAAGCTGTAAAAGCTCATCCAATCGATGAACTTCTTAAACTCTATGTCCGCATCAACGCTGAAGCTGAAAATGACCCTAGCTTGGATGAAGAAGCACGCGAATGGTTCCGTAAACTTGAAAATGGAGACGAGGAAGCTCTCGCACTTTGGCAATGGTTCCGTGATGAAAGTTTGGTGGAATTTAACCGCCTTTACAATGAATTGCAAGTCGAATTTGACAGCTACAATGGAGAAGCCTTCTACAACGATAAGATGGATGCAGTTGTAGACATTCTTTCTGAAAAAGGCCTTCTTGTTGAATCAGAAGGTGCCCAAGTTGTGAATCTTGAGAAATATGGAATTGAACATCCAGCCCTTATCAAAAAATCTGATGGTGCAACTCTCTATATCACACGTGACTTGGCTGCAGCTCTTTACCGTAAAAACGAATACCAATTTGCTAAATCTATCTACGTTGTTGGTCAAGAACAATCTGCCCACTTTAAACAGCTCAAAGCTGTCTTGAAAGAAATGGGCTACGACTGGAGTGAAGACATTACTCATGTTCCTTTTGGTTTGGTTACAAAAGAAGGGAAGAAACTCTCTACTCGTAAAGGGAATGTCATCTTGCTAGAGCCTACTGTTGCAGAGGCTGTTAGCCGTGCCAAGGCTCAAATCGAAGCTAAAAATCCTGAACTTGAAAATAAAGATCAGGTCGCCCATGCTGTCGGGGTAGGAGCCATTAAATTCTATGACCTCAAAACTGACCGTACAAATGGATACGATTTCGACCTAGAGGCTATGGTATCCTTCGAGGGGGAAACTGGTCCTTATGTTCAATATGCCTACGCTCGTATCCAATCTATCTTACGTAAAGCAGACTTCAAACCAGAAACAGCCGACAACTATAGCTTGAATGATACTGAAAGCTGGGAAATCATCAAACTCATCCAAGACTTCCCACGTATTATCAACCGTGCGGCGGATAACTTTGAACCTTCTATCATTGCTAAATTTGCAATTAGCCTGGCTCAAGCCTTTAACAAATACTATGCACATACGCGCATCTTGGATGAAAACCCAGAACGCGACAGCCGTCTAGCTCTCAGCTACGCAACCGCAGTCGTTCTCAAAGAAGCCCTTCGCTTGCTCGGAGTAGAAACGCCAGAGAAGATGTAAATCGCCAAAGTTACTTGATTGCAAAGCAATCTAAGTAACTAACGCCAAATCCTATCAGAGATTTGGCTAGGCGCTTCACTAGTTTTAGGACATAAATATGATCGATTTATGTCCTAAAACGTCGTAATCTTAAAGTTATTGGAACTAAAGTTCCTAATTGTTGGACGCTAGCCGCTTATATGCGGACTAGCCAACTGCTTCACTAGTCATGGTCTCTAAATATAATCGATTTAGAGACCATGACGTCGTAACTATGGCGATTTGCCTAATCGCTTCACTGACAGTCTATCAAAAACCTTATCAAGTTTTGCTGACTTGTTCTGCTATTTTAGATCCACTAAATCGATTTATTCACTACTATTTTTTTATCATACAGGGAGATATCCTATGAGCCAATATGCTTATATCCTCGTTGTAATTAGCTTGGTATTCCTTTTTCTGCTCAATAAGTACGAGAAGGAGAGACTTCAAAGGCTCTACCAAGAACAACTTTTGAAGGATGAAACATTTAGGGCTGACATCAAAGAGAAAATTCAAACGACTGAAAATATTAATGATGTCATTGCTTACATCAATAAAACTTATCATCTGGGAATGTTGCTATCAAAAGACATTACAGATCAATTGAAATAAACCTAGCTATTCTTTTAAGGAATATCAAAACCGAGACTAAGAGTTTATCACTTCGTCTCGGTTTTTGTGTATTTTTGAAGTAACAAAGCCACCACTCCCCAGCAATGCAAGTGCAAAATCCCCTAGAATGTGATAAAATAAAAAGAGAACTCTATCAAGGAGGAAAACATGGAAAAACAAACCATCGCCGTCTTGGGGCCTGGTTCTTGGGGAACTGCCCTTTCACAAGTCTTAAATGACAATGGACACGAGGTACGTATTTGGGGAAATCTTCCCGAGCAAATTAATGAAATTAATACCTATCATACTAACAAGCACTACTTTAAAGATGTCGTTCTAGATGAAAATATCATTGCCTACACCGACTTAGCGGAAGCATTGAAGGATGTAGATGCGATTTTGTTTGTTGTCCCAACAAAAGTGACACGACTTGTTGCCCAACAAGTTGCAAAAACCTTGGATCATAAGGCTATCATCATGCACGCATCAAAGGGATTAGAACCTGATAGCCATAAACGATTATCAACCATTCTTGAAGAAGAAATTCCTGAACAGCTCCGTAGTGATATCATCGTTGTCTCAGGGCCTAGCCATGCAGAAGAGACCATTGTACGTGATCTGACTTTAATCACTGCTGCTTCTAAAGATTTACAAACAGCTCAATACGTTCAAGAACTCTTTAGTAATCACTACTTCCGACTTTATACCAATACGGATGTTATTGGAGTTGAAACTGCTGGTGCTCTTAAAAATATTATTGCTGTCGGTGCTGGAGCTTTACATGGTTTGGGATTTGGTGACAATGCTAAGGCAGCCATCATCGCTCGAGGCTTGGCAGAAATTACCCGCTTAGGAGTAGCACTCGGTGCCAGTCCATTGACCTATAGTGGCTTATCTGGTGTGGGAGATTTGATCGTAACGGGAACTTCCATCCACTCTCGTAACTGGAGAGCTGGAGATGCCCTTGGTCGTGGAGAGTCTCTAGCTGATATCGAAGCCAATATGGGCATGGTAATTGAAGGAATTTCAACAACTCGAGCAGCCTATGAACTAGCGCAAGAACTTGGAGTCTATATGCCCATTACACAGGCCATTTACCAAGTTATTTACCACGGAACCAATATTAAAGATGCCATTTATGACATCATGAACAATGAATTTAAAGCAGAAAATGAGTGGTCTTGACCCTCTAAAGAAAGGATTTTTATGACATCAAAAGTTAGAAAGGCAGTCATCCCTGCCGCTGGACTTGGAACTCGATTTTTACCAGCAACCAAGGCCCTTGCTAAAGAAATGTTGCCAATTGTAGACAAACCAACTATCCAATTTATCGTCGAAGAAGCTCTCAAATCAGGTATTGAAGATATTCTGGTTGTCACTGGTAAATCAAAGCGTTCTATTGAAGACCACTTTGACTCAAACTTTGAGCTTGAATACAACCTTAAGGAAAAAGGCAAAACGGATTTGTTAAAATTGGTAGATGAAGCAACTGGTATGCGCCTCCATTTCATTCGCCAAACTCACCCTCGCGGTCTTGGAGACGCTGTCCTACAAGCCAAAGCTTTTGTAGGGAATGAGCCCTTCGTTGTTATGCTGGGTGATGACCTTATGGACATCACAAATGAGAATGCCGTTCCTTTGACAAAACAACTGATGAATGATTACGAAAAGACACACGCATCAACCATTGCTGTCATGCCTGTACCACACGAAGACGTTTCATCATACGGGGTTATCGCTCCTCAGGGTGAAGGAAGTAATGGACTCTATAGCGTTGAAACTTTCGTTGAAAAACCAGCTCCCGAAGATGCACCAAGTGATTTGGCAATCATCGGTCGCTATCTACTCACACCTGAGATTTTTGATATCTTAGAAAATCAAACTCCTGGCGCTGGAAATGAAATCCAACTTACTGATGCAATCGATACTCTCAATAAAACACAGCGTGTTTTTGCCCGTGAATTTACAGGAGCTCGTTATGACGTTGGGGATAAGTTTGGCTTTATGAAAACATCTATTGACTACGCCCTCAAGCACCCACAAGTCAAAGATGCCTTGAAAAATTACCTCATCCAACTTGGAAAAGAATTGGCTGAGAAGGAATAACATAAAAAGATAAGGTTCGAAAAATTCCTTATCTTTTTTCATTACACAAATTGTCTTCCAACTTCTTCACATTCCCATTCCCTTGTAGAAAAGCAAGACTGCAAGTCCTACGAACAACACTAACGCTACCAGTCTCTGACTAGCGCTATACATCCGTCTTTCTCCTCTAACTGGAAAGATAACTGCTAGAAATGCTCCACCAACTGCACCTCCGATATGACCTGCTAGACTAATTCCTGGAATCAGAATACTTCCAATAATGTTAACCACAAAAAGTGTCAGATAAGATTGCCCTAGCTGTTGGATATAAGGATTGCGAGTTGCATAGCGAAGAACAATAATTGCAGCAAATAGCCCATAGAGAGAGGTAGAGGCGCCTGCTGCTAATGATTTGGGACTAAATACAAAAACAAAGAGATTGCCCATCATTCCTGATAAGAGATAGAGAAAGAAAAACTGCTTAGAACCGAAAATCTCCTCTACTTGCCTACCAAGATAATAGAGCGAAAGCATATTAACAATGAAATGCTCCCACCCAATATGAACAAAAATGGCAGAGAAGAGACGCCAAACCTGCTCAGGAAAGAGACGAATGACAGGCCCGTACATGGCTCCAAATCGAAATAAGGTATCCGCCCTGTCAAAGTTTCCACCTGTAGTCACCAACATTAGTAGAAATACTAAGGCCGTCACTAAGAGGAAGAAACTCGTCACAGGGTAACGTCTATCAAAGATTTCCTTCATCAATTAATACCTCCTGAACAGGAATATCATGATTTTCAGGGCTAAAGTCCTGAATTTGACAAGGATAGATCGTACTCAAAGTATGACCAGAAAAATATTCCAAATAGCGGTCATAATAACCTCCACCGTAGCCAATCCGATATCCCTTTGTCGTAAAAGCCAAGCCAGGAACATGAATCAAATCAATCTGAGAGGCATCTACCACTTCCAAATCTCCCTGTGGCTCCAGTAAGCCAAAGGAAGTTTTTACCAACTGCTGCGGATCATAGACCACAAAGTCCATGCGCCCCTTGGGATAAGTTTTAGGTATCAGAACCTTCTTGCCATCCTTCAGCGCCTGCTCAATCAGTTCCTGCGTTTGAAATTCATGAGGAAAAGAGAGATAGGTTGCGATGACCTTAGCTTCTTGATAAAAGGGATGGTGTAAAAGTCGTTCTGTTAAAGCTTGATCTATAAACTGTTTTTGCTCTCGAGTTAAAGCCTTCATTTCGTGCAAGACTTGCTTGCGTAATTCCGATTTCATAGACAAGCCCTCTACTCTGCTGCCTTCTTTTTCAGGAAACTAGAGACCGCATCCACCCCAATAGCTAATGCTTCTTCCTTAGGATTCATCTGAGGGTGATGAAGGGCATAGGGACTATCTATACCAAGCCAGAACATAACGCCATCAACTTTTGAAAGGAGATAACCAAAGTCTTCACCTGTCATAGCAGGCTCGATATCAATCAACTCGATTCCGTCTTTCTCTTCAAAGAAGTTCATCAGTTCACGCGCCAAGGCTGGATTGTTCTCAACAGGTAGGTATCCACCTTGTTTGAGTTCCACTTCGACTTCCATATCAAAGGCTGCTGCAACTCCTTCTGCAACTGTTTTGACCCTTTTTTGCACCAAGAGACTCATGTCCTGTGTCAAGGCCCGAATAGTTCCATGCAAAAAGGCTGTGTCTGTGATGACATTGTTGGTTGTCCCTGCTTGAAAAACTCCAAAGGTCACCACTGCTCCCTCGATTGGATTGACATTGCGGCTAACCACTGACTGTACTTGGGTCACAAAGTAACTAGCAGCCACCAAGGCGTCATTGGCTTCATGTGGAAAGGCTGCGTGTCCGCCTTTTCCTTTGAAACGGATCTTCACCTCGCAAGTTCCTGCAAAGAGTGTATGAGTATTGGTCGCAATCTGTCCAACCTTCAGATCTGGTCGAACATGGAGGCCATAAAACTGGTCTGGCAACCAGTCTCCAAAAGCACCATCCTCATACATGAGCATACCACCAGCTTCATTTTCTTCAGCAGGCTGAAACAGAAAGAGCAGGTTATTCTTTGGTTGCTCTTCAAGGGCTCGCTCAAGACAGCCCAAAGCAATAGTCATATGAAAATCATGGCCACAAGCATGCATGCGACCTTGGTGTTGGGAAGCGAAAGGAAGGCCTGTTTGTTCGACGATAGGAAGACCATCAATATCTGTCCGCCAACCAATGGTCCGCTCTGACTGACTTCCCTGCAAATAGACCAAAATACCTGTCCGCCAAGTACGAACTTGAACAAACTCCTTGCCCGCAGTCAATTTCTCAATCACATCCAGCAAATAAGCATGAGTCTTGAACTCCTCCAAGCCAATCTCTGGAATCTGGTGCAAATCTCGTCTAATCTGAATCAAATCTAACATCTATCTATCCTCCTATATAGCAGAAAGAGGCTGGAAGAAGGGTTCCGCCTCTTTATTACTTTTACAATTATAAGGTACGAAGCGCATCCTCTAGCGCTGTTTTTTGTTGGGTTTGGGCATCAATCTCTTTGATGATACGAGCTGGAACACCTGCTACCACCACGTTTTCTGGGACATCTTGGGTAACAATAGCTCCTGCTGCGACAACTGAACCACTACCGATTTGGACCCCTTCGATAACCACTGCATTAGCGCCGATAAGAACATTATCTCCAACACGGACTGGTTCTGCGCTAGCTGGCTCAATCACACCTGCAAGAACCGCACCTGCACCAACGTGACTGTTTTTCCCAACGATAGCACGGCCACCAAGGATAGCACCCATGTCAATCATGGTTCCTGCACCAATTTCAGCACCGATATTGATAACGGCTCCCATCATGATAACAGCATTGTCACCAATTTCAACCTGATCACGGATAATAGCACCTGGCTCGATACGAGCATTGATAGCACGTTTATCTAGCAAAGGAACTGCAGAATTACGAGCATCTTGCTCAACAACATAGTCTTGATTTTCTACCAAACCATCTAGAAGCGGAGCCACGTCCTTCCAGTCTCCGAATAGGACATTCCCTAGTTTGACAACAGATCCAGGTACAGCAGTTGCAAGTTGTCCTTCAAAGGTTACTTTAACACTGGTTTTCTTTTCAGCATTGGCGATAAATTGGATAATTTCTTGTGCGTTCATTTTTGTAGCAGTCATAGGCGCCTCCTAGTTCATTTTAATGATACCTATTCTACCAAAAAAGGCCTCAAATTTGAAGCCTTTTTGTTTGTTTTTAGGTATGATTTTTTAGGGATGTGAGATAAAACGTGCTGTCGGTAAAAGCAAGCCCCTACCGATACAACCTAAAAACAATCTTCACAACTATCTCCCCGTGTTTTATTGACTATTCTAGTATAGCACACTTTTAGAATTAAGAAAAGACTTTTTATCTACTTTCTTTCGCTTCTTCTATAGACAAAAATATCATAGGTAAAATAATCAAGGCCATCGCTAGAAGAAGGGACCAATCCACTACCAATCCTAAGAACAAAACACTCAAGAGAGCAGAAGAGAGAGGTTCACTGGCACTGATAACGGAAACCACCAAGGGAGAAACCAAGGACACCGCCTTCATGGAAATGAAAAAGGCAAAAGCCGTTCCAAAGAAAGCGATAATGAGGCAAATCAAGATACTCCAAATATCAAGAATAAAGGAAAGCTGATAAACCGGCGAGAGGACATTGCTAAATAAACCGGCCAAAATCATCCCCCACCCAACCGTAGGTACAAAACCATAGCGTTTCGCAAAAGGTTGGGGCAAGATAACATTAAACATAACCCCCATGGCACTCAGCAAACCTGTTATAAGGGCTAGTGGCGTCATGGATAGCTGAGAGAGATCGCCTTTTGTCGCCATCAAGCAAACACCCAGCATGGCAACCAAAACATAGAAAATAGCGCTTTTTGACGCTCGTTTTTGATAAACCAAGCGATTGTAAAAGAGGATAAAGACAGGACTGATAAACTGTAAAATAGTCGCTGTCGCTGCATTTGAGTATTCTACGCAGAGGTAGAAAAAATACTGGACTGAAAAAATCCCCAAAATAGCATAGGCTAAAAAGGGCAGGTAATTTTTCTTATCTCGCCAAATATCTAGCACTTGCGATTTTAATTGCACTGCAGACCAAATGAGCACAAAACTCCCTGCCAGTGTCAAACGCATAGAGGTAATCCAGCCCGAAGACACCTGATAATGAGTAAAGAAATACTCTCCTAAAATTCCACAGATTCCCCAGATTAAGCCGGATAGGAGCGAATAAATGGTTCCTTTAACAATCTTTTTCTGATACTGATTCATACCTTTATTGTAACACGAAAGGGAAAAAGAAAAAAGTGGCAATCCATTGATTAGCCACTTCATTTAGCACAGTTTATAGAATTATCGTCTCGCCCTTGAAGAAGAAGGTCGTGTAGTACTTGAGTTACTGCTATCGCTAGAACTACTACTTGAACTGCTGGAGCTTGATGAAGTTGGTAGACTCCCCACGATGCTAGACCAAGCATTCTGATAATCCGCATCACTTCCGCCAATAGCAAAATGATAGCTGGTCGTAGGAGCTCCTATCTTATTAGCCCAATAGCTGGTAACAGTCGAACCTGTGACCTCTACTTCTTTTCCTTCAACAGAAACCTTCCCTGGTTTTTGACCTGTTGATTTCAAGACTTCGGATTTTACGACACTAGGATCTAAAGCGAAGCGCTCGTTCCCCCAAATGCTTGGGGAGGCTTGCTGAATCGCATTTACCAGATGAGCCATGTAATTAGAGTTATTGGAATAACCTGCTCTACGTGACAATGAATGATTATCATCATGCCCAATCCAGCCACCTAGGGTTAATCTAGGTGTCGAAAGCATGAGCCACATATTTTCGTCTTGGTTGGTTGTACCAGTCTTCCCAATCCAATCTGCATTAGCCAGAGTAGGATTTAAAGAAGTCAGATTCGTCTTGAAGGTTGTTGTCACACGAGAGGATAGAACTTCTCGCAGCAAGCCCTGCATAATTGTCGCAGTAGCTTTTGAATAGACTTGAACCGGTTTATCCTGATGCTCATACACCACTCTACCATCTGCGGCTTCAATTTTAGAAATCACATGTTTTTTATGATATAGACCATTATTTGCTAGGGTCTGATAGCCATTAGTATGCTGGGCGACTGTGACTTCAATACCACCACCCATTGGCAAGCTCTCAATACCGTACTCAGGAATCTCGTAGCCCATCTTTTCCATATAACCCTTGACATCAACACCCTTTTCACGAAGCATGCGATAGGTCCAGTAAGCAGGGATATTCCATGAATAGTTCAGAGCTTCTCCCAAGGTCATCATTCCTGTTCCCTTACTATTAGCATACATAATCGGATTGCCATTAGCAAAGTTTGTTGGATAGTTAGAGAGAATCGTTTCACTTCCCATCAAGCCCTGGTCAATAGCAATACCGTAGGCCAGCAAGGGCTTGGTAGTAGAAGCTGGCGAACGTTTGGTATCAAAGGCATGATTATTTTGATTTTCTTGATAATTACGACCACCTACAAAGCCTAGAATAGCACCTGTTTGGTTGTCCATCAGGACATTCCCTACTTCTACACGACCTGTTCCATCGTCTAAAAGATAGCCATAGTCAGCAACCGCACTTTGCATGGCAGAATGAATTTTCTGGTCTATGGTAGTAGTAATTTTATAACCACCATTTTCAATTTCCTTGGCTGCCAAATCGCGATAAAACTTCTGGGTTGCCTCATTTTTCAACTCCTTAGCGGAGACATTGTCTCTCTGAGCTAGATAATCATACATACGTTCCTGAGCTTCTGCCAAGGCTGTAAAGTATAAATAGCCTCGTGACACACCTGTGACTGTAGCTGAAGGGAGAAAGTCCTGTTTAAGATTGTAATCCTTATATTGAGAATACTCGTCTTTGCTTAAGGCACCTGTACGATACATACTGTAAAGAACTGCCTTAGCCCGTCTCAAGCCTATTTCTAAGTCTTCATCACTCTTCAACTCTCCAGTATTTTCATAAGGGGAATAGGTAATGGGACTCTGTGGAAGTCCTGCTAAAAATGCTGCTTGAGGAACCGTCAACTGACTCGCATCTACACCGAAAATCCCCTCGGCTGCCTGCTGAGCTCCTGCAATATTCTGCCCCTTATTATTTCGGCCAAACGGAGCCACATTGAGATAGGTCGTTAAAATCTCGTCTTTATTCATGGCGCGTTCCAAGGCAAGAGCATCCACAATCTCTGTCGCCTTACGAGCCAAGGTCGGCGCATCCCCAACCACCTGCTGTTTAATCAGTTGCTGGGTCAAGGTTGAACCCCCACTTGAGGAACCCAAACCTACAAATTTCCCCAAGGTCGCACGAATCACCGCCTTGGGCACTACACCCTTATGTTCTTTAAAGTGTTCGTCTTCCGTCGCAATGATAGCCTTCTTCAGATTTTCCGAAATTTGCTCAGATGAGATAGAAGTGCGCAACAAATCACTCTCTATGGAAGCAATCACCGTCCCATCCGCATAGGTAATTTCTGAAATAGAAGAAATGTCCTTGACCTGATGTACCAATTCTTCTGTCTGAGGCACCCGTACCTTGTCAAACAAGGCCACCCCGTACCCCAAAGCAATCCCAGCTCCCAACATTCCTCCTAGAAAACCGAGCACAAAGAGTAAGTTAAATAAAGCCTTTATACTCAGTAAAATAGCTGGAAAAACGGCTGGCTTCTCTAAGGATTTAGATATTTGGACACTTGAGCCTTTCTTGCCAGGGCTAGCTGATTTTTTATTTTTTTGTTTTTGCTGGAAAAATTCCAGCATTTTTCGTTTTAATTCATTTAATTGATTTTGCATGGATTTCCTCACTCTATCTATTATACCACAAAAGGTAAACTTTCAATAAAATAGCCACTTTCTTCCCTATTCTGCTAGGCTATTGCCCAAGTTTGTGATACAATAGGTAGAAACAATAATTTTAAAAAGGAGAAAAGACACATGCACATTTTTGATGAGCTAAAAGAGCGTGGTTTGATTTTTCAAACGACTGATGAAGAAGCTTTGCGTAAAGCCCTAGAAGAAGGTCAAGTTTCTTATTATACTGGCTACGATCCAACTGCTGACAGCCTTCACCTAGGCCACCTTGTCGCAATCTTGACAAGTCGTCGCTTGCAGCTAGCAGGTCACAAACCTTATGCGCTCGTTGGCGGTGCTACAGGTCTCATCGGAGATCCGTCCTTCAAAGATGCTGAACGTAGTCTCCAAACAAAAGACACAGTAAATGGCTGGGTCAAGTCTATCCAAGGACAACTTTCTCGTTTTCTTGACTTTGAAAATGGCGAAAATAAAGCTGTCATGGTCAACAACTACGACTGGTTTGGCAGCATCAGCTTCATTGACTTCCTCCGTGATATCGGAAAATACTTCACTGTCAACTACATGATGAGTAAGGAATCTGTTAAAAAACGGATTGAAACAGGGATTTCTTACACTGAGTTTGCTTACCAAATCATGCAAGGTTACGACTTCTTCGTCCTTAACCAAGACCACAATGTAACGCTACAAATCGGTGGTTCTGACCAGTGGGGAAATATGACAGCTGGTACTGAATTGCTTCGTCGTAAGTCTGACAAGACTGGTCACGTTATCACTGTTCCATTGATCACAGATGCAACTGGTAAGAAATTTGGTAAATCTGAAGGAAACGCAGTCTGGCTCAATCCTGAAAAGACTTCTCCATACGAAATGTACCAATTCTGGATGAATGTTATGGACGCTGACGCTGTTCGCTTCTTGAAAATCTTTACTTTCTTGTCACTTGAGGAGATTGAAGACATCCGCAAACAGTTCGAAGCTGCTCCACACGAACGCTTGGCACAAAAAGTCTTGGCTCGTGAAGTCGTAACACTTGTTCACGGCGAAGAAGCCTACAAAGAAGCCCTCAACATCACTGAGCAACTCTTTGCAGGAAACATCAAAAACCTTTCTGTCAAAGAACTCAAACAAGGACTTCGTGGAGTGCCAAACTACCAAGTTCAAGCAGATGAAAACCACAATATCGTGGAACTGCTCGTTTCATCTGGTGTGGTTAACTCAAAACGCCAAGCCCGTGAAGATGTCCAAAATGGAGCTATTTACGTAAACGGTGACCGCATCCAAAACCTTGACTATGTCTTGAGTGACGCAGATAAGCTTGAGAACGAACTGACTGTTATCCGTCGTGGGAAGAAAAAATACTTTGTATTGACTTACTAAATTGTTCAACATTTACCTATAAACAAAGGAGTTAACCTCGATAAAGGTAACTCCTTTTTGCTGTGAATAGTTCCCACCTATCCATTAATAGACAGGCTACGCAGGACTATACGTAAGGTTGTTAGATTATGTAAGATAGAGAGATTTGAAGGACTGAGCCAATTAAACAAGCCAAAGCCAATCAAACTACTATTTACGACAACGGTATCTTGAATATTCTTCTTGATGAGTGTTTGCAAAGATGATGATAGCCAATCCAACTCTTGGAAGAAATCCAAGCGATTATCTAACAATAAGATATCGCTCATCTGCTTAGAAATGTCTGCACTCTCATTCATCACCACACCGATATCTGATAGGGTTAGAGCCGCTGAGTCGTTCAACCCATCCCCAACCATCAAAATAGTGTGACCTGCTTTCTGCAGTTCCTCTACTAACTCAAATTTCCCATCAGGTTTCAAGTCTGTATAGACCTGATCAAAGGGCAAATCTTTGACTAATTCCTCTGTTCTAACCAAGGTGTCCCCTGTTGCCAGAATCAATTTTTTCCCTTGTGCCTTAAGTTTCTCCAAGGCTGCTTTTGCTTCTTTTCTCAAAGGAGTATGGATGCAGAACATTCCAATCAATTCATTCTGATAAGCCAAGAACAAGAGATTGTAGTGACTCTTGTACTCTTCAATTAAAGCATGTTGCTCTGAACTGATATGAATTTGCTCATCCTGCATCAAAACATAATTCCCAATAAGAACTGGTTCCCCATCTATATGAGATTTGATCCCCTTGCTTGCAATATATTGGAGTTTCCCATGCATTTCCTCATGTTCAATCCCCTCTATCTCAGCTTGCTTGACGATGGCATTAGCAATAGGATGATAAATGTGTTCCTCAAGACAGGCACTGATTCTGAGAATATCTTCCTCACTATAGTCCCCAAAAGGTAACACCTTTTCAACTATAGGATAACTAGTTGTGATTGTTCCCGTCTTATCAAACAAGAAAGTATCAACTTCCAGATATTTCTCCAGAACATCTCCATCCTTAATCACCATTTCACGGTTCAACCCCTCCTTGATAGCTGTCAAATAAGCTACAGGAGTAGAGATTTTCAAAGCGCAGGAGAAATCGACTAATAGGAAAGAGATAGCCTTAGAAAAAGAACCTGTTAATAGGTAAGTCAGCCCAGCACCCAAGAAATTATATTTGACGACCTTGTCCGCCATCTTGATGAAATAGCGTTGTTTCGTTTTCTTGTTTTCTTCAGATTTCTTCATCAACTCAATCAGTTGTAAAACCCGGCTGTTCATCTGATTATCGGTTACACGAATGCGCAACTCTCCAGTTTCTAATACTGTATTTGCACAAACCAAATCAGACTCTCTTTTTTCAACTGGAAAACTCTCTCCCGTCAAGGAACTTTCGTTGACCATACCTAAACCTGAAACTACTTGTCCATCAAACAAAATTTCATTTCCTTGAGATAGGACCAAGACATCTCCTATTTGAACATCGGAACTCTTGATACTAACGACCGTATCGCCCTGTACTAGAAATACATCGCTCTCTTTTGCAAGAAGACTCTGTTCTAAATCTGTTGCAGTTTTTTTCAAGGACCACTGATCTAAATGATTCCCCAAATCAAGCATAAACATGATATTGCTAGCCGTCTTGGATTGGTTCATAAACAAGGACAATAAAATCGCCGAACAGTCCAAGACTTCCATTGTTAGTTCCTTACGCGCCAGTGTTTGATAGGCTTCTCTAACATAACCCAAAGCCTGATAACAAGTCCATATATAGCGAATAGGATACGGCACAAAACTACGAAAAAGTACACGCTTAATCGCTGCACCTGAAACAATAGAATAAGCACTCTCTTCTCTACGAATGGGAAGAGTCATCAACTCAGAAACTTTCCCTTTATCAATTCTTTTTAAAAAGGCTTCTGCATTATCTAATACAGAAAAGCCTTCTTTTATGCGTAGAGTAAAGTGCTGTTGATCCATGTAGAACTGGATAGACTCAACTCCCTTTTCATCTCTCGCCAAGGAACGAAGATAGTCTTGAATATCCAAGGTGAGTGAAAAAGAAGATGATAGTCGGATATGTTGGTATCCTCTATGTAGCACTTTAAAAGACATATTATTCTCCTATAAGGCTATCTAATTGCTCTTCTTTTTTCTCTTGCTCGTACAAATATTTGGCATCTTGCAAGACATCGTCTCCATGTTGTTTCACAACAGAAACAGATGCATCTAGCTCGTCTTTCAACTTGTAAGCCTTAGCCAAAGCTTTAGAATAACCTTTTTTAGCTTCCTTACTTGCTAAGATTTTCAAACCAAGGGTACCAAATGCGACACCACCCAAAAATAATGAAGATTTTTTCGCAACTTTTGCGACGCTTAATACTTCTTTTAACATACTTATTTCCTCCTTATCATTATTATATAGCAATTTAGATATAAAAGCAATTCCATTTTATAAATTGGAGAATTATACTCAATAAAAATCAAAGAGCAAACTAGGAAACTAGCCGCAGGTTGCTCAAAGCACTGCTTTGAGGTTGTAGATAGAACTGACGAAGTCAGTAACCATACCTACGGCAAGGCGACGTTGACGTGGTTTGAATTTGATTTTCGAAGAGTATTAGTTTTATTTCTACTGAATCTCCCATCTACTTACTCCTAAAGTTGCTTTCATTTGCCTCTTTTGATACACTTAAACTATGAATACAAATCTCAAACCCAAACTTCAGCGTTTTGCTTCTGCGACTGCCTTTGCCTGTCCTATCTGTCAAGAAAATCTGACTCTGGTAGAGAGCAGTCTCAAATGCTGTAATCGTCATTCTTTTGACTTAGCTAAATTCGGCTATGTCAATCTAGCCCCTCAAATTAAGCAATCTGCCAACTACGACAAGGAAAATTTTCAAAACCGCCAACAAATCCTAGAAGCCGGCTTTTACCAAGCTATCTTAGAGGCCATCTCTGATTTACTTTCAAACTCAAAAAATGCCAAAACAATTTTAGATATTGGCTGTGGCGAAGGATTCTATTCTCGAAAACTCCAAGAAAGTCACTCTGAAAAAACTTTCTATGCCTTTGACATCTCCAAAGATTCTGTCCAAATCGCTGCCAAGAGCGAACCCAACTGGGCAGTAAATTGGTTCGTTGGTGACTTAGCTCGTCTTCCTATAAAAGACGCCAGCATGGATATCTTACTTGATATCTTTTCCCCTGCCAATTATGGAGAATTTCGTCGCGTTTTATCCAAAGACGGCATCTTGATCAAGGTCATCCCAACCGAAAATCACCTCAAGGAAATCCGTCAGAAGGTACAAGACCAGCTGACAAACAAAGACTATTCCAACCAAGATATTAAAAATCATTTCCAAGAACACTTTACCATCCTATCTAGCCAAACGGCCTCTCTGACTAAGACTATCACAGCAGAGCAGCTCCAAGCCCTACTCAGTATGACGCCTCTCCTCTTTCACATCGACCAGAGCAAGATTGACTGGAGCCAACTGACAGAGATTACCATCGAAGCGGAGATCCTTGTTGGGAAAGCATTCTAAACGAGACTTCGCAAAGGTAGAAAACTTACTGAAAATCCTCAATATTACAAAAACGCATAAGAACAGGTGCTCACAAAAACCTTAATCTTATGCGTTTTGTTATAGTTTCCATACACATTAAGGGGAATTAGTTGAAATCAGTTCTCTTAATAACCATTGAATACCATATAGTACATTTACTCCAAATATGATATAGGCCGTATAAATCAAGTATTTCGATTTCTCCCGTCTCAAAGAATAAATCTTGTACAAAATAAATAAATTTAAAGCAATAAATAATAGAGACAAAATCTTTCCTCCAAAATCAATCTTAAAAGTAGGCAGTCAGGCATATACCTCATATTTATTTTCGATTCGAAATAACAAACTTATCAATAAATAGCAAGTGAAATAAGGCAAGTACAAATCCCCAGAAACTACCACGAAAAGAAATTTCTTGATGATTGAGAGGAAACAAATCATGGTTACCTATATAGAGGCAGGTCAAAATAACAAATAAAATCCAAAATAAACCCTACATTCTTAAAATAACTTAGTACATAAATGACAATGCTGCCACCGCCGTCAATATTGCAAGAACTATTTTCCAAATTTTTTTATTTTTTCCAAAAATCTTATCAGGTAACAAGCTTATTACAAGAAAGGTAATAAACAACACCAATTTTGTATATATCATAAAAACACCTTCTTTCCTACAATCATATTATAATACTTTATGTAAGCGAATACAAGGAATATGAGGTAATCAACTACAAAGAAACATGAGGTTGAAAGAGAGTAAAAGCAGTATTTCTAAGCTTTAACTGTATCTATGATTTCTATCTTTTTAAGACAAGATTGACCCAAATCTACAGCTTTCAAAAAAAAAGCGAATTTCAATCGAAATTCGCTTTTTACAAATCTTATTAGTATAAATTTGTAGCTTAGTTCAAGTGCCAGATATCTTCGTTATACTGAGCGATTGTACGGTCAGATGAGAAGAATCCTGCTTTAGAAATGTTAACGATGACTTTATCCAACCATGCGTCACGGTCTTCGTAGTCAGCCAACATTTGCTCTTTGACTTTGATGTAGTCTTCCAAGTCAAGAAGAGTCATGAACCAGTCTTTGTTGATCAATTCATTGTAAAGACGTTCCAAGCGCTCTTTGTTTCCAGCTGCAAGAACTGCATCGCTAACGATGAAGTCAACCAATGGTTTGATAGCTTCACGAGCGTAGAATTCGCTTGATTTGTAAGCTGCTTTTGCGTAAAGGTCGATAACAGTTTCTGAATCTTCACCAAAGATGTAGATGTTTTCATTGCCAACCAACTCAGCGATTTCCACGTTAGCACCGTCCATAGTACCAAGAGTCAAAGCTCCGTTCAACATGAATTTCATGTTACCAGTACCTGAAGCTTCTTTAGAAGCAAGTGAGATTTGTTCTGAGATATCACATGCTGGGATAAGGAAGCTTGCTGCAGTAACGTTGTAGTTTTCAACCATAACTACTTGCAAGTGTGGAGCTACTGCTGGATCGTTAGCAATAACTTCTGACATGCAAAGGATCAAGTGAATAATGTCTTGAGCGATTGTGTAGGCTGGAGCTGCTTTACCACCAAAGAAGATTGTGATTGGACGAGCAGGGATGTTACCAGCTTTGATGTCAAGGTATTTGTGGATTACGTACAAAGCGTTCATTTGTTGGCGTTTGTACTCGTGAAGACGTTTGATTTGGATATCAAAGATAGAGTTTGGATTGATTTCCACACCTTGGTGTTCTTTCAAGTGACGAGCCAATTTACGTTTGTTGTGAGCCTTGATGCTTTCCAATTTTTCTTTGACAGCTGCTTTGTCTTCATAAGACAAGAGTTTTTCAAGCTCATCTGCTTCATGGTGCCAACCTTCTCCAAGAATCTCATCCAAGTAGTGAGACAATCTTGGGTTAGCATGCATGAGCCAACGACGGAAAGTGATACCGTTTGTTTTGTTGTTGAATTTTTCTGGGTAAAGGTCGTAGAAGGCTTTCAACTCAGAATTTTTCAAGATTTCAGTGTGAAGTGCTGCAACCCCGTTAACGCTGTATCCGTAGTGGATATCCATGTGAGCCATGTGAACACGTCCGTTCTCATCGATAATTTGAACAGCTGGATCTTTGTATTCTGCTTTCACGCGACGGTCCAATTCTTCGATGATTGGTACCAAGTGAGGAACCACTTCTTGCAAGAATTCAAGAGGCCATTTTTCAAGAGCTTCAGCAAGGATTGTGTGGTTAGTGTAGGCAGTCATGCTACGAACGATTGAGATTGCTTCGTCAAGCTCGATACCACGTGCAGTCAAAAGACGAATCAATTCAGGGATAACCATTGATGGGTGAGTGTCGTTGATTTGTACAACTGCGTAGTCAGCAAGGTCATGCAAGTTGCTTCCTTTTTCGATTGCTTCGTCGATGATCAATTGCGCACCGTTTGAAACCATGAAGTATTGTTGGAAGATACGGAGCAATTCACCTTGACGGTCACTATCATCTGGGTAAAGGAAGAGAGTCAAGTTGCGAGCGATATCTGTCTTGTCAAAGTTGATACCATCTTTAATAATAGAAGAATCAACTGAATCCAAGTCAAACAAACGCAAGCGGTTTTTAGTTGCTGTTTCATAACCAGTAACATCAATATCATAAAGAGTTGATGTCAAAGTAAAGTCTGCAAATGGCACTTGGTAGCTACGGCTTGAGCGAACCAACCAGTTTTGCTCTGTCAACCATGCATTTGGAATTGTTTCTTGTTGATTGTTTTTAAGAACTTGTTGGAAAAGACCAAAGTGGTAGTTAAGACCAACACCGTCACCGTTCAAACCAAGAGTCGCAATTGAGTCGATAAAGCAGGCAGCCAAACGTCCCAAACCACCATTACCAAGAGATGGTTCCAATTCAACTTCTTCAACTTCGATCAAGTCTTTACCTGCAGCAGCAAGTTCTTTTTTAACATCGTCGTAAAGACCAAGGTTAATCAAGTTGTTTGACAAAAGTTTACCAATCAAGAACTCAGCTGAGATGTAGTAAACTTTCTTTTTACCAGTGTTGACTGGTTTTTGGCTGCTTGCAAGCTTGCTGTAGTTAAGAAGAGCAAGGTAAAGCTCTTCATTGCTACATTCTGCAATGGTTTTATTGTAACGATTTTGTACAAATTCTTTTAGTGATAACATGTTTAAGGTGTCTCCTGATATTGTATTATTTCTTTAATTCTACCAAATTTTCATTAATTCGGCGATAGATTGTTGTCAAGTCAAGCAAACCTTCCTCGACAGCTGGTGTCAATTGATCTTCAGTCATACGCCAAGACCAGTTTCCACCAAGGGTAGATGGGAAGTTCATACGAGCTGTCTCATCCAATTCAAGCAAATCTTGCATAGTTGCAATTGCCATGAAGCTAACTGATGAAAAGACTGTACGAAGCATAGCGTGTGGCACTGTTTCGTATTCTTTACGGTTCGTGTAGCGAGCCATGTACTCACGAGTCGCATCATCGATCTCGTTACGGTACCAACCAAGGACCGTGTTGTTATCGTGTGTTCCTGTGTACATAACTGAGTTAGCAGGTGCCAAGTGTGGGCTATCGATACTTTCGTCTTCTGGGTTGAAGGCAAATTGAAGAATCTTCATTCCTGGGAATCCAGTACGTTCACGCAACTCAATAACTTCATCTGTCATGAAGCCAAGGTCTTCAGCGATGATGTTTAGCTCACCAAGTTCTTCCTTAACGGCTGCAAAAAGCTTGTAGTCAGGACCTTTGACCCACTCACCAGGTGCTGCTGTATCGGAACCAGCAGGGATTTCCCAGTAAGATTCGAAACCACGGAAGTGGTCGATACGAACGATGTCGTAGATTTTGAAGCTTTCACGCAAGCGTTCAATCCACCATTTGTAACCATCTTTGTCCATTGCTTCCCAGTCATAGATTGGGTTACCCCAAAGCTGACCAGTTGCAGAAAACTCATCTGGTGGGCATCCTGCGATGCAAGTTGCCTTACCGTTGACATCTGTCTTGAAGAGATGTGGATTTGCCCACATATCGCTTGAATCTTCCGCTACGTAGATTGGCATGTCTCCAACGATTTCGATGTGGTTGTCGTTAGCGTAAGCTTTCAATTTCAACCATTGTTGGAAGAAGAAGTATTGAGTCACACGGTGGTAAACCAACTTGTCTGCCAATTTCTCACGATAGCTTTCAAGTGCTGAAGCTTTACGAACGCGAGCATCAGCATCTGGCCATTCAGTCCAAGCAAGATTGTCAAAATGCTCTTTGATAGCCATATACTCAGCAAAGAGCTCAAGCCATGATTGGTTGTCTTGAGCAAATTTCTCAAAATCTTTAACATCTCCGACTTCAAAGAAACGTTTCACCGCTTTTTCTAAAAGAGGACGACGTGCATAGTAAATCTTAGCATAGTCAACTTCAGACGCATCGCTACCAAAGTCAACTCCTTCAAGGTCACTTGCTTCCAACAAACCTTGCTCCACCAAGATATCCAAATCGATAAAGTGAGTGTTTCCCGCGAAGGCTGAGAAAGATTGGTAAGGAGAATCCCCGTAACTAGTTGTTCCTAGCGGAAGGATTTGCCAGTAACGTTGTTTTGTACGGACCAAGAAATCAACGAAGTCGTAAGCACTTTGACCAAATGATCCGATTCCGTAGGCTCCTGGAAGAGAAGAGATGTGCATCAACACACCACTTTGACGTTTTTTCATAAACAACACCTCGTGTATTTGTAGTTTAAATTTTCATTTTTGGGCGCAAACGTTTGCGTTAAGATAATTATAGCGTATTTCCCCGACAAATGCAAGCGTTTTTAAAAAACTTTTTGATTATTTTTTTAAAAAAACTTGTCCTTCTTTATGTATACATATACATTTTTCTTTTCTATTTACAAAATCTTCTTCAACTACAAATAGAAGGCTCAACTTAGCCTACTTTTGGTCTAGAGCAATTTATTTTTTGTTCAAAATCTAGGCAATCGTTTCCCTAAATAATTTCAGTAAAAGCATGAAAATATATTTTCCGACTTTTCTTCTATTATAAACAAATAAAACGCTTACCATTCCCGTGAAATTTTTTTAAAATTTTTACAAAAAACACTTGCAACCGTTTTCTATTTGTGCTATACTAGTCCCATAAAGGAAAACGTTTGCGTTTCCTCATTATAAAATTTGTTATTCTTTAGGAGGAATACACTATGTCATCTAAATTCATGAAGAGCGCTGCTGTGCTTGGAACTGCTACACTTGCTAGCTTGCTTTTGGTAGCTTGCGGAAGCAAAACTGCTGATAAACCTGCTGATTCTGGTTCATCTGAAGCGAAAGAAATCACTCTTTACGTTGAGGACCAATACAAAGCTTATGCTGAAACAGTAGCTAAAGCTTATAAAGAACAATCAGGAACAACAGTTAACATCAAATCTGGTGACCAAATGGGTGGGCTTGACAAACTTTCTCTTGACAACCAATCAGGTCAAGCTCCTGACGTTATGATGGCTCCATACGACCGTGTAGGTAGCCTTGGTACTGACGGACAACTTTCAGAAGTGAAATTGAGCGACGGTGCTAAAACAGATGATAAAACTAAATCTCTTGTAACAGCTGCTGACGGTAAAGTTTACGGTGCTCCTGCCGTTATCGAGTCACTTGTTATGTACTACAACAAAGACTTGGTAAAAGAAGCTCCAAAAACATTTGCTGACTTGGAAAACCTTGCTAAAGATAGCAAATACGCATTCGCTGGAGAAGATGGAAAAACTTCTGCTTTCCTAGCTGACTGGACAAACTTCTACTTTGCATACGGACTTCTTGCTGGTAACGGCGGTTACGTATTCGGACAAAACGGTAAAGACGCTAAAGACATCGGTCTTGCAAACGACGGCGCTATCAAAGGTGTAGAATACGCTAAAACTTGGTATGAAAAATGGCCTAAAGGTATGCAAGATACTGAAGGAGCTGGAAACCTAATCCAAACTCAATTCCAAGAAGGTAAAACAGCTGCTATCATCGATGGACCTTGGAAAGCTCAAGCCTTCAAAGACGCTAAAGTAAACTACGGTGTTGCAACTATCCCAACTCTTCCAAACGGAAAAGACTACGCAGCATTTGGTGGTGGTAAAGCTTGGATCATCCCATCAAGCACTAAGAACCTTGAAGCTGCTCAAAAATTTGTAGACTTCCTTGTTTCAACTGAACAACAAAAAGCCTTCTACGATAAAACTAATGAAATCCCAGCTAACACTGAAGCTCGTTCATACGCTGAAGGTAAAAATGATGAGTTGACAACAGCTGTTATCAAACAGTTCAAGAACGCTCAACCAATGCCAAACATCTCTCAAATGTCAGCTGTTTGGGACCCAGCTAAAACAATGTTGTTTGAAGCTGTAAGTGGTAAGAAAGATGCTAAAACAGCTGCTAACGATGCTGTAACATTGATCAAAGAAACAATCAAACAAAAATTTGGTGAATAAAAAATTTGTTCAAGGGGGGTGGAAATCAAATCCCCCTTTGAATTTATCAACAAAAACACAAATAGTTTAGGTTTTATCTAGAAACCAGTATCCTATGAAAGGAGTTATTATGGAAAAGCAACAACCTAGTAAAGCAGCCCTGCTGTCTATCATTCCTGGGTTAGGACAGATTTACAATAAACAAAAGGCCAAAGGTTTTATCTTCCTTGGTGTAACCATCGTATTTGTCCTTTATTTCCTAGCACTTGCAGCCCCTGAATTGAGCAATCTCATCACTCTTGGTGACAAGCCAGGTCGTGACAATTCCCTCTTTATGCTGATTCGTGGTGCCTTCCATTTAATCTTTGTAGTCGTTTATGTACTCTTTTATTTCTCAAATATTAAAGATGCACATACAACTGCTAAACACATTAACAATGGTATTCCAGTAGCACTTACCTTTAAAGAAATGGTCAAAGGAATCTATGAAAATGGCTTCCCTTACCTCTTGATCATTCCATCTTATATTGCCATGACTTTTGCAATCATCTTCCCAGTTATCGTAACCTTGATGATTGCCTTTACTAACTACGACTTCCAACACTTGCCACCAAACAAATTGTTGGACTGGGTTGGTTTGACAAACTTTACAAACATTTGGAGCTTGAGTACCTTCCGTTCTGCCTTCGGTTCTGTTCTTTCTTGGACTATCATTTGGGCTTTATCTGCCTCAACTTTACAGATCGTGATTGGTATCTTCACAGCTATCATTGCTAACCAACCATTTATCAAAGGAAAACGTATCTTTGGTGTTATTTTCCTTCTTCCTTGGGCTGTCCCAGCCTTCATCACTATCTTGACATTCTCAAACATGTTTAATGATAGTGTCGGTGCTATCAACACTCAAGTCTTGCCGATCTTTGCTAAATTCCTTCCTTTCCTTGATGGGGCTCTTATTCCTTGGAAAACAGACCCTACTTGGACAAAGGTTGCCTTGATTATGATGCAAGGTTGGCTTGGATTCCCATACATCTACGTTTTGACTTTAGGTATCTTACAATCTATTCCTAACGACCTTTACGAAGCAGCTTATATTGACGGTGCTAATGCTTGGCAAAAATTCCGCAACATCACTTTCCCAATGATCTTGGCTGTTGCAGCACCTACTTTGATTAGCCAATACACCTTCAACTTTAACAACTTCTCTATCATGTACCTCTTCAATGGTGGAGGACCTGGTAGTGTCGGTGGAGGAGCTGGTTCAACAGATATCTTGATCTCATGGATCTACCGTTTGACAACAGGTACATCTCCTCAATACTCAATGGCGGCAGCTGTTACCTTGATTATCTCTATCATTGTCATCTCAATCTCTATGATCGCATTCAAGAAACTACACGCATTTGATATGGAGGACGTCTAAGATGAATAACTCAATTAAACTCAAACGTAGACTGACTCAAACCCTTACTTACCTCTACTTAATTGGCCTATCAATCGTGATTATCTATCCACTTTTGATTACCATCATGTCAGCCTTTAAAGCAGGTAACGTCTCAGCCTTTAAACTAGATACTAATATCGACCTCAATTTTGATAACTTTAAAGGCCTCTTCACTGAAACCTTGTACGGTACTTGGTACCTCAATACTTTGATTATCGCCTTGATTACCATGGTTGTTCAAACAAGTATCATCGTACTTGCTGGTTATGCCTACAGCCGTTACAACTTCTTGGCTCGTAAACAAAGTTTGGTCTTCTTCTTGATTATCCAAATGGTGCCAACCATGGCCGCTTTGACAGCCTTCTTCGTTATGGCGCTTATGTTGAACGCCCTTAACCACAGCTGGTTCCTCATCTTCCTCTACGTTGGTGGAGGTATCCCGATGAATGCTTGGCTCATGAAAGGCTACTTCGATACAGTGCCAATGTCTCTAGACGAATCTGCAAAACTAGACGGTGCAGGACACTTCCGCCGCTTCTGGCAAATTGTTCTTCCACTTGTTCGCCCAATGGTTGCCGTACAAGCTCTCTGGGCCTTCATGGGACCTTTCGGGGACTACATCCTCTCTAGTTTCTTGCTTCGTGAGAAAGAATACTTTACTGTTGCCGTAGGTCTCCAAACCTTCGTTAGCAATGTGAAAAACATGAAGATCGCCTACTTCTCAGCAGGTGCTATCCTCATTGCCCTTCCAATCTGTATTCTCTTCTTCTTCCTACAAAAGAACTTTGTTTCAGGACTTACAAGTGGTGGCGACAAGGGATAATATATCCCCGCCACCCTTTTTCATTTTATACTCTTCGAAAATCTCTTCAAACCACATCAGCTTTTATCTGCAACCTCAAAGCTGTTCTTTGAGCAGTCTACGGCTAGCTTCCTAGTTTGCTCTTTGATTTTCATTGAGTATTAGCGATTGTTACTGTAAGTAATATCTTTACAGCAAGCAATTTGTCTCCTAGACTTGAAATAAAGCACATTTCTCTATATAATAATACTCATATAGAAAACACCTTTTAGAAAGACACCTATGCTTCCATATCCATTTTCATATTTTTCAAGTATTTGGGGATTTCGTAAGCCCCTGTCCAAACGTTTCGGACTCAACTGGTTTCAGCTTCTCTTTACCAGTATCTTCCTTATCAGCTTGTCGATGGTACCCA
The DNA here is from genome assembly GCF_041432315.1 of Streptococcus sp. 27098_8_76. Taxonomy (GTDB): domain Bacteria; phylum Bacillota; class Bacilli; order Lactobacillales; family Streptococcaceae; genus Streptococcus. The sequence goes on from NZ_JAPVZI010000010.1 coordinate 37,195, forward strand.
TTGCCATCCAAAACAGCTCCCAGGAGACTTATCCGCTAGAAACCTTTATCGATAATGTCTATGAACCATTGACAGATGAGGTTGTCCAGGATCTCTCTGAGCATGCTGCAATTGTTGATGGTAAATTAACTTATACAGGAACAGCTAGTCAAGCCCCTTCTATTGTGATCGGTCCAAGTCAAAGTAAGGAGTTACCTAAGGACTTGCAACTGCATTTCGATACGAATGAGCTCGTCATCAGCAAGGAAAATAAGGAACTGACCCGAGTCTCTTACCGAGTGATTGATACTGAGAGTTTCAAAAGCAAAGACAGCTTGACCCAAGCCATTTCTAAAGACTGGTACCAACAGAATCGTGTCTATATCAGTCTCTTCCTAGTTCTCGGTGCCAGCTTCCTCTTTGGTTTGAATTTCTTTATTGTCTCTCTAGGAGCTAGTCTTCTCCTTTATATCACTAAGAAATCACGCCTCTTTTCATTTAGAACCTTTAAAGAGTGCTATCATTTTATCTTGAACTGTTTAGGATTGCCAACTCTGATTACGCTTATTTTGGGATTATTTGGCCAAAATATGTCAAACCTCATCACTATACAAAACATTCTTTTTGTTCTGTATCTGGTCACTATCTTTTATAAAACACATTTCCGTGATCCAGATTACCATAAATAGGAGATTTTTATGCCCGTTACGATTAAAGACGTGGCCAAGGCTGCTGGTGTTTCGCCTTCAACCGTAACCCGTGTTATTCAAAATAAATCAACCATTAGCGACGAAACAAAAAAACGCGTTCGCAAGGCTATGAAGGAACTCAACTACCACCCCAACCTCAATGCTCGTAGCTTGGTAAGCAGTTATACCCAAGTTATTGGCTTGGTGCTTCCTGACGACTCAGATGCCTTCTATCAAAATCCTTTCTTCCCATCTGTTCTCCGTGGCATTGCCCAAGTCGCTTCTGAAAATCACTACGCCATTCAGATTGCGACAGGTAAAGATGCCAAAGAGCGTCTTAAAGCTATTTCTCAGATGGTCTATGGTAAGCGTGTAGATGGTTTGATTTTCCTCTATGCCCAAGAAGAGGACCCTTTGGTTAAGTTAGTAGCAGACGAGCAATTTCCTTTCCTTATCTTAGGTAAATCTCTATCTCCTTTCATTCCACTTGTCGATAATGACAATGTCCAAGCTGGTTTTGATGCGACAGAGTATTTCATCAAAAAAGGATGCAAGCGAATTGCCTTTATCGGAGGTACTAAGCGACTCTTCGTAACACAAGACCGTCTGACAGGTTACGAGCTAGCTCTAAAACAATACCAACTTCCTCTCGATACTAATCTGACTTACTTTGCTACTGAATTTCTTGAAGATAATGGTTATCGCTTTAGTAGACTTCTCTTCAAACACGATCCAAATATTGACGCTATTATTACCATTGATAGTCTCCTTGCTGCAGGGGTCTGTGATTACATCGCAAAACACCAACTGGATGTCCCTGTCCTCAGCTTCGACTCAGTCAATCCCAAGCTCAACTTGGCAGCCTATGTCGATATTAATAGCCTAGAACTTGGTCGAACATCATTTGAAACAATTCTTCAGATTATCAACGATGCTAAAAGCAATAAACAAATTTGTTACCGTCAGTTAATCGCCCACAAAATTATCGAAAAATAAAAACCAGCTCGCGCTGGTTTTTTTGGTCACTAATTTTCTGTTTCAACGAATCGTCCCAGAATATGAACATTCTCCGATACAGAGACAAAGGCTCCTGAGTCCACCTGTTTCATAATCTGTTTAAATTCATTAAACTCTGCACGTGTAATAACAGTGATTAAAACTGCCTTTCTCTCGTGATTGTAGGTTCCTTCTGCATCGTGGATCATGGTTGCTCCGCGGTGCAATTTTTTATGGATTTTCTCAATTACTTTATCTGGATGATTGGTCACAATCATAGCCTGCATGCGTTTTTGCTTAGTAAAGACAGCGTCTGTGACACGGCTAGAGACAAAGATGGTAATCATAGAGTAGAGAGCGTATTTCCAACCAAAGGTCAAGCCTGCTATCAGCATGATAGTCCCATTTACTAAGAAAGAAATACTACCGACATTCTTACCTGTTTTCTTGCGAATAGTCAAACTGACAATATCCGTCCCACCACTAGAGATATTGTTGCGAAGAGCAAAACCAATTCCTAAGCCCATGACAACACCCCCAAAAAGGGCATTGATAATAGGATCCTCCGTCAAGGTCGCCACAGGGACAAACTGGATAAAGAAGGAACTCATAGATACCGTGATAAAGGTAAAGACGGTGAACTTATGGCCAATCTGATACCAAGCTAAGACCATCAAAGGGAAGTTAATGGCGTAGAAGGTCAGCGAAATCGGAATATGAAAACCAAACCAGTGATTACTCAAGGCAGAGATAATCTGTGCCAAACCTGTCGCACCACTCGAATACACATGCCCCGGTTGGAAAAAGAAATTGACCGCTACTGCTGATAAAAAACCATAGACCAGTGAGGCCGAAATCTTCTCATCATATTTTTCCCGAGAGATGCTTTGTAAGACACGTAAAATTTTTATCTGATGAGCAAAGCGACGCAGATAATAGCGCCACCGCTTAATTCGTTTTGCTTGTTTCATCTTCTTCTACTTGTAAGCTGAGTTCCTCTAGTTGTTTGAGAGCTACTGTTGAAGGAGCTTGTGTCATTGGGTCACTTGCCTTATTATTCTTAGGAAAGGCAATGACTTCACGGATATTTTCTTCTCCTGCTAAGAGCATGACAAAGCGGTCAAGCCCGATAGCCAAGCCACCATGTGGTGGGAAACCATAGTCCATGGCTTCAAGAAGGAAACCAAACTGGTCATTTGCTTCTTCAGCTGAGAAACCAAGAGCCTTGAACATGCGTTCTTGAAGGTCTTTTTGGTTGATACGGAGGCTACCACCACCAAGCTCATAACCGTTCAAGACGATATCGTAAGCAATGGCACGAACCTTAGCCAAATCACCTTCTAATTCGTGAGCTGTTTCTTCCTGTGGAAGGGTGAACGGATGGTGGGCGCTCATGTAGCGGCCTTCTTCTTCAGACCATTCAAACATTGGCCAGTCAACCACCCAAAGGAAGTTGAATTTATCGTTATCAATCAAGCCAAGCTCTTTGGCAATACGTCCACGAAGGGCACCAAGAGTTGCGTTAGCTACTTCAAGCGTATCCGCCACAAAGAGAACCAAGTCCTTATCTTCAAGAGCAAGCGCTGTTGTCAATTCTTCTTGGATACCAGTCAAGAACTTGGCAACTGGTCCATTTAATTCTCCATCAACAACCTTGACCCAAGCAAGACCTTTGGCACCATATTGTTTGGCTACTTCCGTCATCTTGTCGATGTCTTTACGTGAATAGTTGTCCGCAGCGCCTTTGACCACAATGGCTTTTACAGCAGGTGCTTCTGAAAAGACTTTGAAGTCAACACCTTTGACCACTTCTGTCAAATCCTGAAGCAACATATCAAAACGAGTGTCAGGCTTGTCAGAACCGTAAAGAGCCATAGCATCATCGTATTTCATACGAGGGAATGGTAGCGTCACTTCGATACCTTTTGTTTCCTTCATCACGCGGGCAATCAAACCTTCTGTGATATCTTGGATTTCTTGCTCAGTAAGGAAAGACGTTTCCAAGTCGACCTGGGTAAATTCAGGCTGGCGGTCACCACGCAAGTCCTCATCACGGAAACATTTTACGATTTGGTAATAGCGGTCAAAACCAGCATTCATCAAGAGCTGTTTCGTGATTTGTGGACTTTGAGGAAGAGCATAGAAATGCCCTTTATTAACACGAGATGGCACCAAGTAGTCACGCGCCCCTTCAGGCGTTGACTTAGAAAGGAATGGTGTCTCCACGTCGATAAACTCCAACTCATCCAAGTAATTACGGATAGAGTGGGTCACCTTGGCACGAAGTTTCAGATTTTCCAACATTTCTGGACGACGAAGGTCAAGGTAACGGTAACGCAAACGCGTATCGTCATTAGCCTCAATGCCATCCTTAATCTCAAATGGGGTTGTCTTAGCTGTATTAAGCACTGTCAGAGCTGTCACGTTTAACTCAACTGCACCAGTTGGCAACTTATCATTGGCTTGCTCACGCGCAGCGATCTGTCCAGTCACCTCGATAACAAATTCGCTACGAAGACTTTCAGCTGTTGCCATGACCTCTGCAGAGACTTTTTCAGGGTTGATAACCAACTGCATGATTCCTTCACGGTCACGAAGATCGATAAAGATCAAACCACCAAGGTCACGACGACGGCCTACCCATCCTTTCAAGGTCATTTCTTGTCCGATGTGTTCCTCACGAACACGACCAGCATACATACTACGTTTCATTGTTTCTCTCCTCTTTTATTCTGTTACTATTTTACCATAAAAGCGCAGGCTCTTCATGAAAATCAGCAGAAAAGTTTGCCAGTCTTTAAAAATTAGCGCCCATACAAAAAATCCGATGAAGTTCACCGGACTCTTTTATTTTGAATTGTTGCCTGCTTTACGCTTTTCAGCGATTTCGGCTGCCTTTCGAGGCAAGACAATTTCCGTTATGTAGGCTGTCCCAAAACGCAAGACACCTGCAATAGGGGCAAAGACAACTGCTAGATAGTTGTAGAAGAAATCGCCCTTAAAGGCATAAGCTAGCGCTCCAATGATGAAAAATAGAACGACTGCTTGAATCACTGCTAATAAAATTACTCGTTTCATGTGACCTCCTGACTCTATTATAGCATGAGAATCATCAAAAAGCCGACTAAATTATTCAAAGCGTGAAGAGAAATACTGTAGACCAGACCTTTTCTGCTAATATAGGCCAATCCCAAACTAAAACCAAGGCTAAAATAGACAAAAAATTGTTGCACATCACCTGGGAAATGAATCAAGGTAAACAGAACACTGGATACCAGAAGAAAAATCAGAGTTTGTTTACTATTGTCCTGCTTAGGAAAGAGGTAGCGTGCTAACATCCCTCTAAAGATAAGTTCTTCCGTCAAAGGAGCAAAAATAACGACCGCAAAGAATGAGAAAAGTGGTTGAGACAAGGTCAAGTCTATCGCTATTTGCTGATTTACTGAAGGATCATTTGGCAAGAAAAACTGGACAACCAGAGATAAGAACCAAACCAAGGCAGGAAGCCAAATAAATCGGTTGAAGCCACTCTTCTCAATACGAACAGGAGCTTTCTGATACCATTTGTAAATACCGTACACATAAACTCCAGCCAAGGCCACATAGAGTAGGGTAACAGCATAGGGTGAAGCGCCTAAGGCAAGCGAAGTAGTCGCGAGCCCCTGAATGAAGCCATAGATGAATAAAAAGGATAGAACGGCTAGAAGAAACCAGCCAAGGTTTTTAAGTAATTTCATAAAGGTCTCCTATCTTGCTTTATAGCTGTTTTTCAATACAAAGAGGTTCGCTATTCCTAACACAAGTACCCATGCAAGTAACATGCCGATATTAGAAAAGGATATTTCTCCACCTTTTTGATTTAAAAGATTTACAATAGGACCGACGAACGAGTAATCTAACACTTTCTGAGCCGTATCATTTTGAAGAGCAATTATAGGTAAAAAAGAAACAATTAACATAGGAAAAATACTATAGACTTGCGCTTTAGATTGAGTATCTGACACCGCACCGATTAGAAGGTTAAGAAAAATAATACTAATAGTTGCTAGGAGCAAATAGATAACGTAGGCAAATAAGTAACCTGATAGATCTACTTTAAGATAGACTGGGAGTAAAATCATTCCAAGCAACATAATCAAAATAGGGAGAACAAGCATACTGAAAGTATATTCTGTTGCTGTCACACCACTTAGGATGAGTGATTTAAGATTGCGTTTTTCCTTATCTTCTGCCATCATAATCGATACCATATAACCACTTCCCATACTCAAGACCATCGTCAAACTCGAAGAGAGGAGAAACATACTCAATTCTCCATTCTTATTGAAGAATTCATTATATAAAACAGCAATACCAAAAGGCATCAATAAAGTCGCTAACAAAGTTGAATTGCTAATAAGAACTTGTAATCTTAACCATAGTAGGGCATTTAATTTTCTAAACATCTAACTTTTCTCCTGTCAATCTGATAAAGATTTCTTCTAGTGTTGGCTCACAAGAGTGAACCACCATCAAATCTGTCGTGTCTAATTGTGGTAATTCTTCAAATGGAACTATCTGTTCTCGTCCATCATTATAAACCACATGTACTTTCTTATCCACATGATACTTCTGAATAATATCTTGCGGACTTCCATACTCTATTAGGTTACCCTTATTCAAAAGAGATAAGCGATCACAAAGCAGAGTTGCCTCATTCATATCATGCGTTGTCAAAAAGATAGTTGTCCCCGCCTGCTTTAATTCTTGAAGTAGGGTATGAATCATCTTAGATGTTGTAGGATCTAAGCCACTGGTTGGCTCATCTAGGAAAAGAATCTTAGGAGCATTAAGAAGGGCACGAGCCAAGAACATTCGTTGTTTCATTCCAGTAGATAACTTTTCTGCGATAATATCTTTAGCATCTGCCAATCCAACCTGTTGGAGCACCTGATTTACTCTATCTGACTTGAGACCATATAACTTAGCATAGATGAGAAGATTTTTGTAAAGACTCATCTTTTCATAAAAACCACTGCCATCACTAACAATACCAATTTGTTCCAAATCATTTGAGGTTAAATCTTGAGAATTCTTGCCTAACAAAACTGTTTTACCTTGATCTGCAGCCAACTGTCCTGTTAAGACATTGATCATAGTTGTTTTACCTGAGCCGGAAGGGCCAAGAAAACCAAAGATTTCTCCCTCCTTAATCTCAAAAGAAATCTGGTGAAGAGCTTTTTTGCTCCCAAAACTTTTGCTTACATTTTCAACACGAATCATAGAAACTCCTTTATTTGAAATAGCGTTTCACCATAGGCAACTGCATCACATTGATATAAATATGGATGGCTCCGACAAGCAAGAAAGCTAGTAGCTGAATTTCTCCTGTCAAGAAAGAAATGATAAAAAGAAAAACATATAAGACTGGTAAGACATACTGATTTAATTGGAATAAAATCCGAAAACTCTGTTCCAAATTAGCCTGACGCTCCCCTTCATCATAAGAATTTACATACTCTAAGACATCCTTTGGTGTTGAGAAAAATGCCAAATCAAACTGACGAACAATCGCAATGGTCTTAAAAAGATATTTTTGAACACTGAGAATCAGCACTAATCCCAAAAAAGAAAGAGATAAGGTTAGATTGCTTCTATTTGGTACAATCACTTCACTACCTGAGATGAAAAGAGCCAATAAAATCGCTACACTTGCAATATTAAAAGCAGTGGTTCCAAACTCGAGATTCCGATACATTTGCACATAATAGCTTTCATTCAGATCATCATCCATTTCCTCTTGATACAAGGAATGAAACTTTCTGCTTTTCTTTAGGAAATTGAATGTCAAAAGAATGCTAATGAAACCTAATACTAAACAAATAGCTGATATCCATGGTATCAAGATTTTTACATCTAACATAATTCCGTGAGATTCAGCAAGTGCCTTAAACATCCCTACAAATATGGCCAAAAAAACTCCCAAGACAATAGACATCAAAAATAATAACAATCCACGTTTCTTTTTCTTTTTCATATTCATTCTCCTTTTTCACTCGCTAAATTGTTTGCTTTCTTTTCAATCCAGTCAACGACTGGGATGAGGGCAAAGTAGGCCCAAATAAATTGGTCACTGTAATAGAGATCAAACCATCCTAGATTTGTTCCAATTAGTAGACACACGCTGACTAATAACGCTATGGCAACTACATAATAAATCACTTTATACTTGTTCATCACTCGTCCTCCTCCAAGCGAAATACCGATTCGACTGTTTCATTGAAAATCTGAGATATTTTCAAGGCAATCACAACGGATGGGGTGTATTCGTCCCGTTCTAATAGGCTAATGGTCTGTCTGGAAACTTCTGCTAGCTTGGCTAGTTCGGTTTGATTGAGGCCATCGCGAGCCCGCAGCTCTTTTAGACGATTTTTTAGTTGCATGTTACACACCTACTTTCCGTCAAATTCAACAGTTTGGATATCCTCAATGCGTTGTAGTTTGAATTTTTCTTTTCCTTTTTTATTAACACGACGTAGCTTGACCCATTCCTCATCAACATCCACAACTTCCCAGTTATCTGTTCCAAAAACTTGTCCAACGATTGTCGGTGTTTTCCCAATCAATTCTTTTAATAATCTCGACATTTCTGCGTTTCCTTTCTCTTTTCTTTCGATTACCTTTAACCTCTTCTCTAACCGCTTGATTTTCTTAGATTGACTCATATAAATCAAGACGAGAAAAGGAAACAAAATCCATACCCACATGTGGCTCCCTCCTATTTCTTAACTTGCTTATATTGTAACACATCTTTTTCTTTTTGACAAGCATATTTGTCAAAAAGTTTATGATTTTTGTCATTTTGCAAAAGAAAAAGGTCAGGAATAGGTTCCTGACCAGTTTATCTGCTATTAAAAGCCTAGTTTTTCAAAGATTTCTGAGAAGTTTTGGCTAATTGTCTCAAGTGACACTTGCACTTCTTCTCGGGTTTGGTTGTTCTTGACCGTCACTTGTCCGCTTTCGACTTCGCTTTCTCCTAGGGTGATGAGGGTCTTAGCCGCAAAGACATCAGCTGACTTGAACTGGGCTTTGAGTTTACGGTTGAGGTAATCACGCTCTGCTTTGAAACCTTGTTGGCGAAGAGCTTGGACTAGTTCTAGGGCTTTGACATTTGCTCCATCACCCAAGACTGCGATATAAACATCTAGGGCGTTTTCGATAGGAAGAGCCACACCTTGCTTTTCAAGAATGAGAAGCAGGCGCTCTACACCAAGTCCAAAACCAAATCCAGCAGTTTCAGGACCACCAAAATAAGAAACCAAACCATCGTAGCGACCACCCGCACAGACTGTCAAGTCATTGCCCTCAATCTCAGTGATAAACTCGAAAATGGTGTGGTTGTAGTAGTCCAGACCACGCACCATATTGGTATCAATGATATAGTCTACCCCAAGATTTTCCAACATCTGACGCACCGCATCAAAATGAGCTTGGCTTTCTTCATCAAGGAAATCCAAGATAGATGGTGCATTCTCCACTGCCACCTTGTCTTCTTTTTCCTTAGAGTCCAAGACACGGAGAGGGTTTTCCTCCAAGCGACGCTGGCTATCCTTAGACAAGGTCTCCTTGAGCGGTGTCAAATAGTCAATCAAGGCTTGACGATAAGCCGCACGGCTCTCAGGATTTCCAAGCGTATTGAGGTGTAGTTTGACACCTTGGATGCCAATTTCTTTCAAGAAATGGGCTGCCATCGCGATGGTTTCCACATCGGTAGCTGGATTGCTAGAGCCAAAACACTCAACACCAATCTGGTGGAACTGGCGCAAACGCCCTGCCTGTGGACGCTCATAACGGAACATAGGTCCCATATAGTAGAACTTGCTTGGCTTTTGCACTTCTGGGGCGAAGAGTTTATTTTCCACATAGGAACGGACAACGGGTGCAGTTCCTTCTGGACGGAGGGTAATATGACGGTCACCCTTGTCATAGAAGTCATACATTTCCTTGGTTACGATATCCGTTGTATCTCCGACAGAGCGACTGATAACCTCATAATGCTCAAAAATAGGCGTGCGCACTTCTGCATAGTTGTAGCGCTTGAAAATCTCACGGGCAAAGCCCTCAACGTACTGCCACTTGGCAGACTCAGCAGGTAAAATATCCTGCGTTCCTTTTGGTTTTTGTAATTTCATAGGGAATCCTCTTTAAACTTAATAGTCTTATTTTACCATAAATAGAGGGATTAAAACAGTGAGAAAAAAATTAGGATTTAAATATCATTTTTAAGATTAAGGATTGTCATAAGAATAGCCAGCAAGGAAAGACCAACAAATAGCATCCAAGTCAACTGTATATTCCATACGGCAACAAGTGAAAAACAAGCTGTTCCCACAGGTATGGATAAGGTAAATAATAAACCTAAAAAATTACTGGTACGAGCTAAAACCTCTGGAGCTAGATTTTTCATGAGCATGGCATTAATCTTTGGAGCAACTTTACCAGACACATACAGAGTTAAAAATAGAAATAGCAAACCAAGCACGACTTGATTGAATACGTTAGCCAAACCAATTAGAGTGAGCCCTACGGTAGCCCACATCATCAATCTAGGCAAGGACTGCTTCCCAAAATAATCATTGCCCGTAAGGCTACTAATGATGATTGCTAACAAAGCACAGAATTGACTGATAAATAATGCCTCTGTGTAAGAAAAGTCTAAAAGAGAATGGCTCAAAAAGAAGATATTGTAAATTCCACCCAAAGCGCCACCCAAGGCATTGATAAGCAAGACAGCAAAGAGCATAAAACCAAAGTTTTTCTGTCCACTTTTAAGAAAAACGAGACGTAAATTTCGGTAAATTGTTAGGAACTGGTCTTTGATAGAAATCTTCTCATTTTTTAGGTTTTCACGATCAGCAGATGACATTGACAGGCTCAATTTGCTTTTTCCTAAAAAGAGAATAGAGGCTGATACTAGGAAAAAGCAGGCATTGATTCCCGCAACAAGGGAAAAATTGTTGACCGATAGACCTAAGAGCCAGACTCCAAAAGCTTGACCCCCAATAGCTGAAATATAGGTGATGAATTGGGAAAAAGAATAAGCCTCCATCAAATCCTCTTCAGCTACTTTTTCCTTAATGAGAGGCATGCGCAAACCACCAGCAAAATCACTGATGACATCACTAATGACATTGATCAAACACAGGCTAGAAAAGGCAAATAGACTAGCTTGCTGAACAACTAGGGCTGCCAGAAAAAATAAAACCGCCTGAAACAAACCGCTATAGACCATCCATTTGACCTTGTCTCTCGTGTAATCTGCCCGAATCCCTACAAAAACTGTAAAGAGAGTCGGAATGATCATGACAATATTCGCCATAGCAACAGCAAAAGAGGCTTGTTGCAAGGTCGATGCATAGACGATAAAGACCAGATTGAAAATTGAAGCACCAAAAGCATTGAAGAAGCGTGACAAAGTCAAGAGTCGATAAGCTTGATTTCTAAACAATAGTTTCATAGATAATCTCCCTTCTTGTTAGAAGTTTTATGTGAAGTATGACTATAGTATAGCACTTAGAAATTATAGAGGAAAAACTTTTGAATATATGCAACAAATAAAATGAGCAAAAAGAAACGATAGAAGTTCTCCAGTGACACGAGAGAGGTCAATAGTTATATCGCTTCAAATTTTAACTTATTTTCTTAGTTTGCAGATATTCAACAATCGGTCGTTTTTCTATAGTATTCGGCAGATTTATTACAGCCAAGCATCTCAAAAATACGGACAGCATCTTCCATCTTTTTTCGCCCTTCCTTGACTCTGCCTTGCTTGCTATCAAGGAGACCTTCCGCCCACAAATAGACAATTCGGAAATAGGTCTCATTTTCATTGTAGAAATGCTCTTCGATAACACGTTTAAAATAAGAGGCATTGGTAAATTCTTCACACTCAATGCTAGCTAAAAAACCATTCAATAGTATAGTGTGAAACAGGTTTCGATTGCCAGACACTTCCATTAGAAAATCAGATTTTCGTACCATTTCTCGTACATACCTAGTGAAAAGAGAAACAGATAGAAATGGTGAACTGACTGAAAATAAATTGAGTTCATAGATTCCCCAAATCTCGGTAGAAAACAAATAATCATGAAGGACTTTCCCTTCCTCTGCTGTTAACTCTACCCTTTCATCCATGCTCTTCATATAAGACTTGATAATAATGGCATTTAGAATATGTTTCTGTTTGTTTTGAGAATGGGCATGCTTTTGATACTCCCTGCGATACAAGTCTTCAAGAGGAGCTATATTCTTTGGATCCAAGACATCTATGATTTCTTTTCTCAACTCAGAATCTGTATCATACTGAAAACCTCTCGCTAGAAAGAGGATTTCCTCTACACTGGCAGATATATTTTCTAGGGCAAATAGAAACTTTTCCACCGAAAGCTCACTCTGACCTGTTTCAAAGCGAGATAACATAGACGGCGAAAATTGTCCCCCAGTTGCTTGTCTCAGCGAGATATTTCTTGATTCTCGTAATTGTCTAAAGACTTTTCCAATCTGCTCCATAGGCTTCCCCTTGATTCAGTATTTTCTTCATTTTATCATATTTTTCAGAAAATTCATCAAAAACTTGCCAAATTGTCAGAATTATGAGAAAATAGAGGATATTTATCACGTGGAGGGACTGTAATGAGAGAGGATATCAAAATCAATGACCGTGCTTTGGCCTTGCAAGACCAAATTATCGAAAAACTAGAGAAGGTTTTTGATACAGATGTGGAATTGGATGTTTACAATCTAGGGTTGATTTATGAAATCAATCTGGATGAAACAGGTCTCTGCAAGATTGTCATGACCTTCACCGATACTGCCTGCGATTGCGCCGAAAGCCTGCCTATCGAAATCGTGGCAGGTCTGAAACAAATCGAGGGTATCGAAGATGTCAAGGTTGAAGTTACCTGGTCGCCTGCTTGGAAAATCACACGAATCAGTCGCTACGGCCGTATTGCCCTTGGACTACCACCTCGTTAAGCAGGTCAATAACTTTTAAAGATGAAAAAAAGCAAGCCAAAGTTGGCTTGCTTTTTGATATTCAATAAAAATCAAAGAGCAAACTAGGAAACTAGCCGCAGGTTGCTCAAAACAATGTTTTGAGGTTGTAGATAGAACTGACGAAGTCAGTAACCATACCTACGGCAAGGCGACGTTGACGTGGTTTGAAGAGATTTTCGAAGAGTATGAGTTTATTTTTTACCTGACTTGTCCATATTCCAGAAGTCTGTCACGGCTCCACGTGAAGCAGATGATACGATATGGGCATATTTACCGAGGACACCACGACTGTAAAGCGGTGGCAAGGTTGTTTCTGCCTTACGTTTTTCAAGTTCTTCTTCCGATACGGCCATGGAAATTTCTTTGGTATCTTGGTCAACCGTAACGATATCGCCTGTACGAAGGTAGGCAATTGGTCCACCATCCTGAGCTTCAGGAGCGATATGTCCAACAACCAGACCATAAGTACCACCAGAGAAACGGCCATCCGTCAAGAGGGCAACCTTGTCTCCTTGACCTTTACCAACAATCATTGATGAAAGTGAGAGCATCTCAGGCATACCAGGACCACCCTTAGGTCCCACGAAACGAACAACGACAACATCGCCATCAACGATTTCATCTGTCAGAACAGCCTGAATCGCATCTTCTTCTGAGTCAAAGACCTTAGCTGGACCAACGTGACGACGCACTTTCACACCTGATACCTTGGCAACCGCACCGTCTGGTGCAAGGTTCCCGTTCAAGATGATAAGCGGACCGTCTGCACGTTTTGGATTTTCAAGTGGCATGATAACTTTTTGACCTGGTGTGAGGTCTGCAAAGTCAGCTAAGTTTTCAGCAACAGTCTTACCAGTACATGTGATGCGATCTCCGTGAAGGAAACCATTTGCCAAGAGGTATCTCATAACCGCAGGCACACCACCGACTTCGTAAAGGTCTTGGAAGACATACTGACCAGATGGTTTCAAGTCGGCCAAGTGAGGCACACGCTCTTGGATCGTATTGAAGTCCTCAAGCGACAAGTCAACATTGGCAGCATGGGCAATGGCAAGCAAGTGAAGAGTGGCGTTTGTAGAACCACCGAGAGCCATAGTTACAGTGATAGCATCTTCAAAGGCTTCACGAGTCAAGATATCTGACGGTTTGAGACCGAGCTCCAACATCTTAACAACAGCACGTCCTGCTGCTTCGATATCTTCTTTCTTATCAGCTGATTCAGCTGGGTGAGAGGATGAACCTGGCAAACTCATACCGAGAACTTCTATAGCAGTCGCCATGGTATTAGCTGTGTACATACCACCACAACCACCAGGGCCAGGGCAGGCATTACATTCAAGACGTTTCACATCCTCAGCTGTCATATCACCGTGGTTCCATTTTCCGATACCCTCAAAAACAGAAACCAAGTCAATGTCTTTGCCATCAAGATTTCCCGGTGCAATGGTTCCACCATAGGCGAAAATAGCTGGAATATCCATATTAGCAATGGCAATCATAGAACCAGGCATGTTCTTGTCACAGCCACCGATAGCGACGAAGGCATCCACATTGTGACCACCCATAGCCGCCTCGATAGAGTCCGCAATGATATCACGAGATGTTAGGGAAAAACGCATACCAGGCGTTCCCATGGCAATCCCGTCCGCTACGGTAATTGTCCCAAACTGCACAGGCCAAGCACCTGCCGATTTGACACCTTCTTTGGCTAATTTCCCAAAATCATGCAAGTGAATGTTACATGGTGTATTTTCCGCCCAAGTCGAAATCACTCCCACAATCGGTGTTTCAAAGTCCTTATCTGTCATACCAGTCGCACGAAGCATAGCACGGTTTGGTGATTTTACCATACTATCATAAATGCTACTGCGGTGACGTCTATCTAATTCAGTCATTTGTTCCCTCCCATTTCAGTTTTTACTATTATAGCACATTTTAAAGGCAATGAACAGAAGAAAATTCTTGAATTTTCAGAAAATTCTATATACATATAAACATTTTAAATTAAAAACAACAAAGCGGATCAGGGCACTTTCTGATTACCAGAATATGCTTTTAATCCGCTCGCTTTAAATAACGTAATGTAATTTTTACAGAAGTTCTTTCAGATAAGTGTATTTAACATCTATCTTGCATTATAAAACGCTAAAACTTTCTCTTTTATATTCGATTCACTCAAACCATACTCATTAAGAAGATAATCCATTTTCCCAACTTGACCGAATCTTTCTTGAACACCCATCCGATGAATTTTTGTTATTCCATCATCAGAGAATAATTCACATAAAGCACTGCCAATTCCACCTATCTGATTGTGGTTTTCTACAGTAAATATAGTTTTTCCACTTAACATTGTTTTTATCTGTTCTGGTATCGGTTTGATTCTAAATAAATCTATCACACCTACTGAATAACCTAATTTAGACAGTTCATCCGCAACTCGAATGCTTGGAGCAACCATTATGCCAGAAGCAACTATTACAACATCTTCACCGTGTCTTAACTCAATGTAGCCTTTAGAAAAATCTTCTCCACCTTGATATACAGACTCTGGAGCTTTTCTAATTGTTCGAATATATTTTAGTCCTTTTAAGTATAATGTCTGGTTCAAGATTTCACGAAATTGGATATCATCAGTTGCTTCGAAAATGATTGATTTAGGAATTAAACGTAACAATCCAATTTCTTCAAATGGCATATGTGTTCCACCATTCATCTCTGCCGTTACTCCTGCATCTGAACCAATCACAGTGGCATCCAATTGTGCGTACCCAAGAGAAATAAATAATTGATCAAATACTCTTCGTGAGGCAAAAGGGCCAAATGTATGAAGATAAGGTCTAAACCCCTGAATAGACAACCCTGCTGCAAGTCCGACCATTTCTGCTTCCATGATCCCAACATTCACATAACGGTCTCCAAAGTCCTTTTCAAGATTATTAGTAGCCATCGAACTTGACAAGTCTGCTTCTAAAACTACTATATCAGAATAACTTTGGTTAGCCTCTAGAAGGAAATCTCTATACACATGTCGTAATTCTTTCGTACTTCTCATCATTCTGTTTCCTCCAATTCCTGACTTAATCTTTCTACAACTGAAGTTAACATTTGTCTCTCCTCTACAGTAGGGCGAAGATGATGATTGGATTTCATTTCTTCCAGCTCTCGAACTCCTTGACCTTTTATAGTGTCTAATACAATACACTTAGGGGATGAATTATTTGACTGTTTTAATTGGATAATCCCTTCATAAATTTCTCTAATATCTGAACCATTGACCCTAATGGATTCAAATCCAAATGCTGAGAATTTTTCCACAAAATCACCTGGATTACAAATATCCTTTGTAAAACCATCTAATTGTTTTTTGTTATCGTCAACAAATACAATTAAATTGGATAACTGTTGATGAGAAGCAAACTGTATAGCTTCCCAACATTGTCCCTCATTTAACTCACCATCTCCAACAATAGCATAAGTATAAAAGGGACTCTTTCTTATTCTCTGACCATATGCAAGTCCAGTTGCAACACTAATTCCTTGTCCTAAAGAGCCAGTTGTCATATCTATGCCTGGTGTTAGATTTCTATCAGGATGAGACGGTAATTTAGTTCCATTTGTATTCAAAGAATATAAGAATTCTTTGTCAAAGAAACCATTCAAATAGAGTGTGCTGTACAAAGCTGGTCCAGCATGTCCCTTGGATAAAACAAAATAATCTCTATCTCGTGACGCAAATATTTCTGGAGTCATCGGCATTATTTCACCATAAAGCACTGCTAAAACTTCTACTATAGACAGACTCCCTCCATAATGGCCTAATCCAAGATGATTCAATGTTCTAAGAGTATTTAATCGGATTTTTGTTGCAAATTTTCTTAACTCATCTTCTCTATTTTCACTTAAAATCATCCCTTATTCCTCCTTTGCAGATGGCTTTTTAATAAAGGATACTCCAAACATAACTGCTAGAATAAGAACAAGACCAATAACAATGCCTGCTTGTGAGCCAAATTGATTCAACATTCCTAAAATAATTCCTGATAGACCAAAATCTGCATCTGAGAAAGTTGAACCTTGGAAACCAAGTCCTCCCAAAACTGGCATTAAAAAGACTGGAAGAAAACTGATTAAAATACCTTGTAAAAATGCTCCAATAGTGGCTCCACGAACACCACCAGATGCATTACCGATGACACCTGCAGTCGCTCCACAGAAGAAATGAGGTACAACACCTGGTAAGATAACAACCGTTCCTGAAGCAATCATAATTGCCATACTTACTAAACCACCAACGAAACTAGAGATAAATCCAATTAGAACTGCATTAGGTGCATAAGTATAAACAATCGGACAATCCAAAGCAGGTTTTGAATTAGGTACAAGACGCTCTGAAATACCTTTAAAGGCTGGAACAATTTCACCCAAAATAAGGCGAACACCTGCTAAAATAACAAATACACCTGCTGCAAATTGACCTGCTAATTGTAAAGCATAAACTAGACCACTTGTACCATTACTGATTTCTTTTTCTATATATTCTGACCCTGCAAAGATAGCTACAATAATGTAAATAACTGCCATGGATAAAGTAATACTAACAGTACTATCACGTAAAAAAGCTAAACTCTTTGGAAATTTAATGTCCTCTGTTGATTTTGATTTATCACCGATAAGGCTACCAGTAAAACCACTCAACCAATATCCCAAAGAACTGAAATGACCCAAAGCCACCTTGTCATTTCCAGTTAATTGAACCATATATTTTTGCACAAATGCTGGGGAAACACTCATAATAATACCGAGTGCTAATCCTCCTAGTAAGATAAGAGGCAAACTTGTAAAGCCAGCAACTGATAAAATGACCGCAATCATACACGCCATATATAGAGTGTGGTGCCCTGTTAAAAAGATATATTTGAATCGAGTAAAACGAGCAATTAAGATATTGAATACCATACCTGCAAACATAATCATTGCAGTAGCTGAGCCATATGTGGTTAAAGCTACAGCTACAATTGCTTCATTATTTGGTACAACTCCAGATAAATGAAAAGCATGTTCAAACATGGTACCAAATGGATTCAAAGAATTTTGTACAATTCCTGCACCACCAGATACAACTAAGAAACCAACAAAGGTCTTAATTCCACCTTTAATAATATCAGGTAATTTCTTCTTCTGAAGAACTAATCCTAAGATTGCAATTAAAGCTACTAAAATAGCTGGTGTACTAACAATATCCAATATGAACTTCATCATGACGCTAGCCTCCTAAATAAGTCCTTTTTCTTCACAAAGTTTAGTAATTAATTCTCGTAGTTCATCCATATCAATAATACTATTTAAGATACGAACATCTCCAAGATGACTAGCTGAATCAGCTAGATCACGACCAACAATCCAAATATCAGCTGCATTTGGATCTGCTCCACCTAAATCATAGTGTTCAACTTCTACATCTGAAACATTCAAATCACTCAATACAGATTCAATATTCATCTGTACCATAAAACTTGAACCTAATCCTGAACCACAAGCTGTACCAATTTTTAACATTATCTAATCCTCCTGTTTAATTATCATTTCAATGTCATCATAGTTTTTTGATGATATTAAAGTTTGAACATGATTTTTATCTCTTAAAATTGTTGTTAAATGTGACAAAGCCTTTAAATGACTCTCATTATCAATGGCTGCAATACAAATCAACAATCTTACCTCTTGTTCTGGATTATCCAATAAATAAATCGGTTCTTCCAAAACTAACATTGACATTCCTATTTCATTCACACCTTCATCTGGCCGAGCGTGAGGAATTGCTACTCCCTTCCCTAAATTAATAAAAGGCCCAAACTCTTCTACTTTTTGAATCATTGCCTCAGGGTAGTTCTCAGTTATCTTATGTTGATCCAAAAGCGGTTTAGCTGCTAAACGAATTGCCTCCTTCCATCCTAATTTTTCCGAACTAACCTGATAAGTTTCTTTTGTAATTAATTCTTCTAACAATGGTAACACTTCCTTTCTGTTCATTTCTTGATAGAGATACCTCTTTAATGCTAATTTTAACTCTAATTCTTGTGTGATTATACTATATCGTCTTACTATACTAATTATCTGATTAAGCTCAATATCTCGATAACCTGTATCTGGGAAATCTTTTGATACCAATTCAACTAACTGTGTTGTTTGTTCTTCCGTCATCATAACAGAAACTAGATAATTTGGCTTCTCTGTATCCACCTTTATAGTAGAAAAAACCATATCATAGTCACTACTAGTTTTCGCATATAAATCATCAATCTTTGAGGTTCCTATAAACTCAATCTGAGGGAATAATGCTAATAGATTCTCTTTTATCATCAATGAAGAACTAATTCCATTAGGACAAATAATTGCTGCTTTATAACATTTTTGAGGCAAAGTATCTGCATTCTTTAAATAACCTCCAAAATGGATAACAAAATATGCTGTTTCACTATCAGGTATAGGTTTGTCAATAGCGTCCATCAAGGGAGTCAAAGAGTCTTTTACTAGTTCAAATAAATCAGGATAATGTTCTTTGACATGCAACACATATTCATTTGAACTAGGTAAACCGAACTTTAATCTATAGTAAGCCGGTATAAGGTGGCGGCGAAGATTTTCTCTCAATGCTTCCCTTTGTTTAAAATGCAACAAAGAAATATCTTCCATTCTACTTATAATGGCCTCTGTTAATTGATTAAAGTAAACCGGAGCAACATCTACTTCACCTTCAAAACAACTTAATAATAAAACTGTGATATAGCGATAATCATCCTCAGAAAACACCGTATCTATAATTCCCAAATCAACCACTGTATCCAATAAAATATTGGTTATATCTTGAATAATAGGAGATACTAATGTCTCTGAAAGACATACTCTTTCAACATCCCTTTGATATCTACATATAATGAATACTAAACCAAAAAGGCAAACTTTTAATTGATTAACAATAGGTACTATCTGTAGCTTTTCATAATAATCTTTAACTACCTGATCAATCAAATCATAAGTTAATGAATACCCCCAACTGGATAAAACATAATCCAACCCCCAAATCCCTATGGAGGATTCCAGCAACTCACTAACCATTTGAAAAGCTAAACGGTGCTTATTCCACTCTGAACCGTGTAAAGTATAACCTTTTGCTCTACTGTACCCTAGCTCCAAATCATTATCTAACATAATCTTTCTTAATGATTGAATATCAGATAAGGTTGTATTCTTACTTACTTTCAAAAAGTCTTGGTAATGATTATTCGATATAAAATCTAATCGGCAAAAAGTGTAAAGATAGATTAATGCTAAGCGAGTCGACTTTGGTAAAACCAATTCATCCGACTTAATAATATCTGTCAAAGACTGCTTCGTACGATTTGATAAACTATAGCGACCTTGTTTTTTATCCAGCATTATCCCTTTATTAGCTAGATAAGGCACTAAATAATCTATTCCTTCTTTGACTTCCTTTATAGGTAAGCTCACCTTAACAGATAATTCATATAATGATAGCTCACAATGATCCATCAAAGTCATCAAAATAACTAGTGCTCTATAATCAAACATTTCTCTTCCTTTCTAACTACAATTATAGTGTAAAAGTTATAAGAATAAAAGAGTATTTCAGCACAATATAATCTCACTTCCTATAAGTAATTATTGGGCTGAAACTTTTTAGTGATTATTTGTCAACTTTCTATTAATTTTTAAAAACAAAATGATATCATTTAGATATCAAATAACAGAGGTCATTCTTATGACTGAAAAACTAATCAATTCAAAACCAAATGGTGTATTAGCATTGATTCTCATTGAGTTGACAATCGTACTTGGTATCTTTATATTTATAATGGGTGTTGGTTCGGAAAACATTTTTGGAATTATTATCGGACCTTTACTAATCGTAATTGCAGCGCTAACTCATGCTGGTTTAAAAGTTGTCAAACCTCAGGAGGCTATGGTTCTGACACTCTTTGGTAACTATACAGCTACCATCAAAGAACCTGGCTTTTACTTTGTCAATCCCTTCAGCGTAGCAGTTAACCCTGCAAACTACACTCGACTTGGATAAAGTGGTGACGTTAGCACGAAATCTCCTTTTTTAGGAGCTAAATCATCAAATGACAATGACTGCTTAGGAAATCCTTGAAGCACGTATCACTTACCTAGCTTATGCACCAGAAATTGCCGCCGTCATGCTTCAACGTCAACAAGCATCTGCCATTATTGATGCCCGTAAGATGATTGTAGACGGCGCTGTGGGTATGGTTGAAATGGCCCTGGAACGTCTCAATGAAGGGGAATTGGTCGAGCTTGACGAAGAACGAAAAGCTGCCATGGTTTCAAATCTCCTAGTCGTTCTCTGTGGCAATCATGATGCACAACCAATTGTCAACACAGGAAGTCTTTACTAAAGATGGCTGAAGCTAAAAAAAAGCAGATCCCCCTTCGACTCTCAACAAAGTTATACGCTGCACTCGCATCATGGGCAGAAGACGACTTTCGTTCAGTCAATGGACAAATAGAATATCTCCTCACAGAATGTGTCAAGCAACGGAAAAAAGACGGAAAATACGTATCAGAAACCATTGACGAACCATTTGAGATTGATATTTAAGACCTTCTCCTGTTTGCTGTGTCGGACAGGAGAATTTTTTTATCTTTTTTTGTCAAGTAACTTTACTTTACAAAAAAAATGTGTTATCCTAGTATGGTTGATGAAAATCAGTAGATTGAATCGAATATAAATACCTAAAGGAGAAATCAAAATGGCAGTACCTGCACGTCGCACTTCAAAAGCGAAGAAAAACAAACGTCGTACACACTACAAAGTAACAGCTCCATCTGTAAACTTTGACGAAACTACTGGAGATTACTCACGTTCTCACCGTGTATCACTTAAAGGATACTACAAAGGACGTAAAATCGCTAAAGCTGCATCAGCTGAATAATAGAAGGGAGATACCATGCGCGTAAATATTACACTTGAACACAAAGAATCTGGTGAACGCTTGTACCTTACTTCTAAAAACAAACGTAACACTCCAGACCGTCTTCAATTGAAGAAATACTCACCAAAACTTCGCAAACACGTTGTGTTTACAGAAGTGAAATAGGGATTCACTACACGTCAATAGACGTGAGGAACCTTGATTTTAAGCGATTTTTGAAATTTCAAATTTCACTACATTGCAATAAAAATCAACCGAATCACTACCTTTTTCACTACCTTTTTTTGAAATAAGAATATTGATTCGGACAATTAAAAACAAGGGGAACTCCAATGCAAGTTGGGGTTCCTTTTCTGTATATATTTCAAATAACGCCTCTATTCATTCTCAAAATTTGTTTAAATAGCGTAGTCTTTTAAACTAGTTTTGTGAATCCAAAAAATCTTCCTATTTATAATAAGAAGATTTTTTTATTATTCTAATTCTTTCTACGTACTGTTACAAGTCCAAATGCTCCAAGAATTGCACCGAGTACCAACATTGCAACACTCGATGACTCGCCTGTATCTGGCAATGATTTTGCACGTTCTACTCGTGAGTATGTCACTTTTTCATCTGCACCTGCTTTAACGGCTGGAGCTGAATATGTTTGTTGTTTATCTTTTGTTTGTTCTTTATCTTTCGCAACAACTTCTTCTTTCTCATCCAAAGCAACATCTTTGCCTGATTGTGAAGCTGTCTTCGATTTATCAACAGTTTCTTCAGTATTTTCTTTAGGTAAAGTATTAGAATCTGAATCTACTCGAGGTACAGCAACAATAGTTCCATCTGGTAGAGTTGCAACTACATTATCTTTAGCTTTGTTTTCTAAGTCTACCAACTTATCAAACTCTTCTTGGATTTCAGCTAATTTAGCTTGTTCAGCTTGCAATTTATCTGTAACTGTATCCAATTTGTCTTGTGCCAATTTTGCAGTAGATTTTGCTTGAGTCAATTTTGCTTCTAAATCAGCTACTTTTGCTTGCGCATCTGCAAGATTCTTATCTGCGTTTAGATAAGCACTCAATTCAGTTGCAATTGTTTTCGCATCTGACACCAATTTGTCTTTTTCTTCATGGAGTTTCGCTTGTTCAGCTTGAAGAGCTTTCAACTTGTTTTCTTCTGCTTGTAATTTTGCTTGCGCAGTTGTAAGTGCAGTTTCAGCATCTTTTTGAGCAGTTTTGGTTGTAGCTAGTTCAGCTTTAGCTGTTTCAAGAGCAGTTTCTTTTTCTGCTTGGCTTCTTGAGAAGTTTTTAACAGCTTCTTCAGCAGTTGCTTTACGTTCTTGTGCATTTTTCAAAGCAAGGTTTGCTAATTGCAAGTTCTTTTCAGCAACTTCTGTTTGAAGTGGACTAGCTGATTTGTTTGCCAATTCTTTTTCAGCATCTGTTTTCGCGTCAAGTGCAGAAGCATATTTGCGTGAAGCTTCTGCCAATTCTGCTTTAGCATTTGTAAGAGCAGTTTGAGCTTGGCTGTTTTGTTTTTGTGCTTCAGCTAGTTTTGCTTCAAGTTGGGCAAGGTCTTGGTTGAGGTTGATTTTATGTTTACCATCGCTACCAAATGAGTTGACAAACCAACGTTTACCATTGATATTAGCGACAGTCATTGCAACACCACCACCGTTTAGGTTGTTAGCAGCGTGTCCCCAATTTGATTCATCATCTAAGAATGAATATTCTTTAAAAGCATCTAACACAGCATATTTCAAATCAAGCATTGTTGAAATTTGATCACTTTTATAGATGAATGCCATGTTTTCAGGATCAGTGTTTCTATTGATGTGACCAGCTACAACAGGGTCAGTTCCACGAGCTTCATAAGCTTTAGCTTTTTGTTTACTGTGTTCAAGAGTATCTTGTGCAGCATAAGCTCGGTATTTTTCTGAATATCCCATTTTTTCTTGTAAAGCATTTACCAATTTAGCATAAAAATCACTAATTTCAGCAATTTCTTTATCGGTTAAATTGTCAATATTGATGCTGCGTTTATCATCATTCTTATTGAAGTCAACTGTTAGAGCTTTATGCATTTTTGCTCCCATTGTCAACATAAGTTCGTCTGCTTTACCATCTCTCTTATAACGATTACGTACATAATAGCTTTTAGCATCTGAGAATGTGATATCGTTCTTATCAAGACCATAATAAGCTTTTTCTTCATCTGTCAAATGATGAACTGGATTTCCCATATGAATGATAGTTTCACCAGAGAGAGCTTTTTCTGCATCCAACGCAGTTTGAGCTTCTTTTTCTTTAGATGCTGTAGCATCCGCTTTTTCTTGGATAGAATCCACTTTGTTTTGGTCGGCGTCCATCATTTCTTTAGCTAATTTCAAGGCATCATTTTTGACATTCACATTGTTTGTAGCTTGTTTGATGGCTTCTGCGCGGTTGCTATCTGCTTTCTTAGCAGTTTCGACAGCTGTTGTTGCGCTTGAGATATTCGCATTGGCTTGTTCAATATCTTTTTCAGCTTGGGCAAGTGAAGCTTTTGCTTCGCTAAGTCCTGAACCATTTAGCGCGTCTTCAGCTGATTTTACATTAGCTTCTTTAGCGGTTACTGTTTTATCCGCTTCAGCTTTCTTACTTGTTGCGCTTGCAACGTTAGCTGTTTCAGTTGCTACAGTTTCAGTTTGAGCTTTAATGGCTTCAGTAGACGCTTCAGTTGCTTTTTGATTGGCTTCTTGAGCTTTTACATTGGCGTCTTGTTTAGCTTTTGTAGCTGTGATATTTTCTTCTGTAGCATTTGCTTTAACAGCTTCCGCAGACTTCAAGTCCTCTTTAGCGCTTGTCAAAGCAGTTTCAGTAGTTGTAACAGCTTTGTTAGCAGAAGTAGCTTCAGCTTTTGCTGTTTGGCTTTCAGCTTCAACTTGCTTAACAGTAGACGCTTGAGCATCAAGAGCAGGCTTGACATCAGAAGATTTCTTCACTTCTGGTTTTGTATCGGCTACAGGTTTAGAAACAAGAGCTGGTTCATTGACAGCAGTTACAGTAGTTGCATCAACTGCTGTTGTAGTAGTTGCTTCTTGAGCAAATGCAGGTACACCAACAGACGCAAGCGCAATAGCTGTTGAGGTTGTTAGGGTTTTAATAGTATTTTTTGACATAATATCTCCAAAAATTCACATTAACAACTATATATAGTTGTTTTTTCTTTAATTATATCGCATTAAACCAACCTTGTAAAGTTTAAACCAATCTTTCAAGAACTAAAATATGTAGTAAAAAAACTGTAATATTAAGTTTGTGAGGTATTACATGAAGCAATCACTAAGAAAATATGTAGGAAAACGAATCCGCCTTTTAAGACTGAAAAAAGGTTTTACACAAGAACAAATTGAAGAACGAGCCGACCTTGGAACAAATTATGTATATAAACTTGAACACTTAGAAACGAACATAACAATTAACACACTTGAAAAAGTTATGAATGCCCTTGAATGTGATATTTCATCTTTCTTTGATATTACAAAAAAAGATGAAAATCCTGAGATTGTTGAATTAATTTCAAATATAAAAAATTTACCTGATAATAAACAAAAAGAAATAATTTCCGCATTTCATACGATTCTAAATCAAGTTAAATAATATTTTAATTAATTTCAAAGCGCTATAATTGATAACATAGCAACCCTATTGAACAACATAAACAACCGCTAAAAATTTCAGCGGTTGTTTTTTTACATATCTAATTTTTTCAAATCTGCGGTCATTTGTTCAGTAGATATCATAGTTTCTTCTACTTTCTCTTCTGATTCTCTAAAATATTCTTCATTAAATTTTACAAAATCAAATCCATATTTGAATAAATTTTTGTTGTTCTTTCGATATCCTGAGCGTTCATCTTGCTTTCTTTGAAGCTTATCTAAACCATTAACAAATTTTGAAACTTGTTCAAGTATCATTCTTTGTTCTTCATCTAAATAATGTTCTAATACTTGCCCCTCTTCTTGTACTACTTCATTCAAGAAGTTCTTTTGTATAATACTTGTTCTATATTCTCTATAATCAGCATTCAAAAATAAATTTGAAGTCTGATAAACCTGAAGCCCTAGCGAATCTTCTATTTTCTTTTTACCAAAAATAACTTCTTTATACACTCGCTCCGCAAAATCAATCATTCTATTATCTAATTTTTTCAAATAATAGTTTTTTTCAATAAAGAATTCTTTAAACAGTCTGTAAAATTTGTCTTCTACTTCATTTTGATAAAGTCTTGAAATAACTTTAAATAGATTCTTATCAAAAATATCAAATGAAACAATACCATCAGATAAATCCGCATCAATTTCTTTCTTCGCTAATTCACTTGAAAATAGTACAGATTCTTTTAAAACTTCAAGCATATTTGATTTCAGTTGTTGCTCTCTAATTGTTTTAAAATCAGATGTGCTAATAGATTCAAAAACAATTAAATAAAAGAGTGAGGGAAGCAATTTCTTCCACTTTTCTTCATCTCCCCACAGCAATTCAGAAACACTTAAATTCATATTCTTAGCAATCAACTCTAAAACATATTCAGACAAATGAGTTCGACTATCTTTCATTAATCGACTCATTTTTTGTTTAGCTGTGTCTTTGTTTCCGCCATAATAAGCACCAGCATTACTTAATTCACCAAACATTTCATCATGCAAAAACATATACCAGTAATATTTTTTGCCTTGCTGTGACTGTTCAGCTTTGAAATTTTTGACTTTTGTAGGTACTGCATCAATCGTTGCACGTTTGACAAATTCAATTGTGTTTTTAAACATTTAATTTCCAACTTTCTATAAGTTTATATTTAGAGTATAACACAACAAGTTGTACATTGCAACTGTTTCTATATTTATTTTTAATATTTTATCATACAACCTTTTTCTTCCTTTATATACACTAGTTTTATGTTACATGATTAAAATAGTTGCATGTAATATATTTATATTACCGTCTGATTTATTTCAACCAAATACAACTTATCTTTTGATATACTAGTCTTGTGAATGATGAATAACTTTATTTCATTTCATGTTGCATGATTAAAATAGTTGTATGAGAATGTTTTTAAATGTCTGTTTTTTCTCTCAATCGACAGTCAATCTTAATCGTGATAAACTGAAAATGTAAATAAAGAACGTTCAAATATTTACAAAAAAATTAATAGAAATAACTAGCTTTAAGCTAGTAGAGGTAAAACTAATGGAAAAATTATTGCAAACAGGTTTATTTGGAAGCAATTCAAAACAATCCGGCGATTCAATTGTAAACGATCGTCGTACTGCCCCAGCTCTTAATAACATTTCTACATGTGTTGCTGTAAGTGTTACTGAGCCACAGCCATTCTTCCCAATAGTGGGGTTTGAGAAAAACAGTAATGGTAAAAATGCTCCAGTCTTTTCTGAACAGTCAATCGGATACGAAGTGTTCCTTTCAATGCCAAAGGATGATGGTTCAGTTAAGCTGATTAGCCTTGTTGTTCCAACTCTTGAAATTGCGAACAAGATTCAGTTCAGACATTTGTATCAGTTAGTCAATCCGAGGGGACGTTACAAATATAAAAGTTTTGATGTTATAGAAGTTTGGGCTGAAGATGTTACTGAAGTTAGATTGAAGTAGTGAGGAAATAGATATGCAAGATATTTCTAAAGAATTAGATGATTTATCAGCTTTTGACCTTCCTATCGAACTTCGTAGAATTTTAGCAAGATACATGCGTTCCGAGGTTCAAGGACGAGTTTCATCGTTTGTTAATTTGAGTTTGGTTTATTCAAATGGTCGTTATACTGATTTTATTCGTGCATACATGTATTTTGAACTCATGCGTCAAAAGATGTTAAAAGAAATGGAAGAAATTTGTAGGTATTTATGATTAGGTATAAATTAAATAAAAATACAGGTCATCTGATGCCAACCTTGCCAAGCCTAGTAACTCTTCTCCAAGTTTTTGGAGTTGGGTTACTATTTGGTGGTGGTATTATTCGATGGCTAGGATTTAAAGGAACAGAGATTGGTATTTTTAGAAGTGAAGCACAGCTTGGTTTGAATTTAATAGTGATTGGAATAGCTGTCTTGCTTTTGACGAATATTGTTTTACTGGTTCGGTTTGTTTTGAGACTATCAAAAATTGGCTCACTATCTCTGTATCATCAATTAAGATTGATAGAACGACAGACACACAAGGCGTTATTGGATTCAGCAACGGCGAATCGCAAAGTTGGTAGCAAATTCATCGATGTTAGTAAAGCGCATGCGAGCTTCGCGAAGCTAAGCAGGCGCATCACCGTTAAAATCAAAAAATTAGCTGACCAGACTAATGACGATTTAGAAAAGTTTGCGGAAATGTTATCAGCTTGTTTAGTGGGTAAAAATCGTTCTTTAATTGTTTTAGATTATTGGTTGAGTGAAGATAATACAGAATTCATTTATTTATTAGATGATATTGTAGAAGCTAGAGCAAGACAGCTACGACCAAAGAAGATAACAGAATTAAGACCAATCAATGATTTTGAAATAACAGTTGAAGAAGGCTTGACATTTTCATTCTTGCGTTCTCCTCAAATTTTATTAGTTGGAAATACAAACAGCTCAAAAACAACGTTTTTAAAATCAATGCTTGCACAAGTATTCATGTTTAATGAAGATGTTGATTTAACAATCTTGGATGTTAAATCTGAGTTCAGCTCATGGGATTTTCTACCAGTTGGGACTATTTTATCAGACAGTGAAGAGATTTTAGAATATTTTGAAGAATTGTTGGAATTAGTTATTAAACGTGAAAAAGAAATTGCGAAATTGTCGGCACGTGATGATATTACTGGAGCAACTTTCGTTAATTTCGGTAAAGAAATGGATATGAAGCTATGTATTATAGAAGAGTATTCTGCCATGCTTTCAAGCATTACAGATAATAAGATGAGAAAAAGGGTTCAAGATTTGGTCTTGTCTATTGTGTCTCGCTCTCGCTCTAGTGGTGTCTATATTTGTATCTGTATGCAACAACCGCGTTCTGAGTTGCTTTCAACAGCTATTAGAGATAATTTAGGTGTTCGTATCTGTCTATCAAATGGAGCTATTACAGACGAATTAGCTCGAATGGTATTTGGAGAAACAGATAACATTGATAATCATGCACCACGATTTTCAGGTTATATCATGACTACTGATGGACAGTTCAGAAAACCCAGACGATTCTGGAACATCAATCTACACGAACACGGATTGGAAAAGATTAGTACATTTAAAAAAGCGTTTTTATACGGTCAACGATTAAGAAAGAAGTGTAAATAATGGGGTACTAGTATTCATGGGGGTATAGTAATGACCCCCATCCCAGTCCCCACCCCTTACGGGGTCAACTACAAAACAATTAAAAAAGGAGTTATGTTATATGATTCAATGTGATGTTGATGAAATTTCATTTGTATTTTTGTCTGAATTTAATGAGATGATGTCTAATTATGAAACATTTGCTTTGGATATTTGTTCAAAAATTGATGAATTATTGGAATTAGAAAAGTACACAGTCAATTTCAAGTTAAATGAAAAAGGATTTGCAGGCTACAATTATATTATCAATTTTGATGAATTTGAAATTCTATTATGTTTTAACACGGATAGCCCAAGGATGGGAATTTTTCTCAAATTCTCGGGTCAAGGTTTAAAACATTACATGAAACGAAGGGACGAAGATAATCAAAAAATTTCGTATCGTCAATTAGTTCAAAAATTTTTTGAATTAGAAAATTATTTTAGCGGTAGTTGTAGAGTTTCAAAAATTGATTTTGCGATTGATTTTATAGATGAAGGTTTGAAAGTGAATCAGATTCATCAGGAGTTAAATAAGTCAACAATAAAATCAAAATACGTTGACAGTTTTACAAATAAAATCAAATTGAGAAAAAATCAGTCAAATATCGGCACTATCAATACAAATAACAGAGTAGAAACGATTTATGTCGGCAGCAAAGCAAATAAAGGAAACTCTCTATTGTTAAGAATTTATGATAAAAAATTGGAACAGGAAAAAAAGAAAGGCATTTTTTATGACGAAGCGTTGAAATGTGATGATTGGGTGCGATTTGAAATGTCAATTCGGCAGGCTTACGCTAATCAAACTGGCTTAGATATTTTAAAATGTAGAAATGACAAAGAATTGTCGAGTTTGATTTTTCAACGATTTACGGACAAGTATTTATTCTTCAAAAATGAGGAGTTATGGGATATTTCAAAAGTTATGTTGGAATATGTTTCACCCGATTTTGATTTATTGAGGTCAAAACCAAGGCGGAAAAATGATTTATTATCTACTTATATCTATTTGTTAAAAAATAGTGGTTTAGAATCGTTTCTATACAAGATTGACAAAATTTACGGTAAAGAAGCAATTCAGGAATTTTTCAAGCATGTTTTGATTCATTTCAAAACAAAGTATAAACCCTCTCCTGATACGATTATATTTTTAAATAATCGAAAAGATGAACTAAAGAAAGAAAAGAAGCCGTGGGATGTATTTAAGTAAGAGAACGAAAGGAAAAAATATATGACGGATATGACGAAATTAAACCAAATTGAGGAGCTACTAAATACGCTCATTGTTATCATTCAACAAGAATTACAAAGTAATAGTTCTCATGGGATAGTCACACAGAAAGAACTACTTAAAATCTTACAGATTTCTCCTAATACTTTAAAATCATGGGAAAATAAAGGCTTAAAACGGCTTGAACCTCCAATAGAAGGCACACGTAAAATTTATTATAAATTGGAAGATATCATTGGATTTTTGACTATTTAACTTTAAGTATGTTAGAATAGAATTATCAAATAAAGAATGTGAGGGTCCTATTCTAGCCTTTTAATTGTCCGAAAAAAAGAGGCTATATGAGTAAAGAAATCATTCAACACAATAATAAAAAAATAACAAAAATCACAAAACAAAATGGCGTAATCAGTTATTCACTCAAAGGTGTTTACATTGGAACTGATGTAAAGACTGGTAAACGCATCACAAAAACTATCACTGCTAAGACATTGAAATCCTTAGATAGAAAAATTGTTGAAGCTAAAATTGAGTTTGAAAAAGCTGGCTCTACCCTCAAAGAAACTATCCAAATTGATAACTTTGAAAGTCTAGCTGAGGTATGGTTTAGCAACTTCAAAACTTGGGTATCTTCTCAAAATACCATCAATCGAGTTAGAGGTTATCTTGATACCTATATCATTCCTCATTTTGGAGACTACAAACCTGAGCAGATTGAGCCTGCTGATGTTCAACTTTGGGTCAACAAACTAGCTAAAAAAGCTAAGAAAGCAATTGATTCTGGCGTAAAACGTGCTCCAAAAGGTAGTGCAAAAGATTTTGGAGCCATGGCTCACAAGGTTAGTGATATTTTCGATTTTGGTATTACAAACTGTGGGCTGACCACTAATCCAGCCAAATCAATCAAGATTCCACCTAAACTAAAAGCAAACAAAGAGCGCATTATGGTACTCCATGATGATGACCTGAAACATTGGTTATCTTACCTTGAGACCTTGCCCAATACCAGAGCCAATAGACGTTTTAAGGTCATTTGTAACACGCTATTAGCATCTGCGTTGCGAATAAATGAGTTATTGGCATTAGAAATTACTGACCTTGATTTTGAAACTAATGAAATTATTGTCAGTAAAACATTAATGTGGAAAAGTGCAAATAACAAACTAGGTATCAAAGGGGAAATGGTTTGTAAGAAAACTCCTAAAACGGATTCTGGAAATCGTAGAGTTGCTGTCCCACTTTCAGTTATAGAAAACCTTAAAAAGTTTCACGAAGAAATGACTGGCTATTTTGAAAAACATGGTCTACCAAAATCAAAACTCATCTTTCCAACAATTTATGGTAATTATATGTGTGATAGAAACGAACGTGCAACCCTTAAAAAGCGATTATCGGCTCTTGGTTTACCTGACTATGGTTTTCACCTCTTCCGACATACACACGCTTCTATGATGTTAAATGCTGGTATGAACTGGAAAGAGCTACAACATAGAATGGGACACAAGTCAATATCAACAACTATGGATACCTATGCTGAATTAGCTCCCAAAAAGAAGTTTGAAGCAGTGGATATTTTCCTAAATAAAATGGAAGAGCTGGCAAGTTGACTTTCATCACTACCTTTATCACTACCTTTAAACTTAAAAACTCTACAATCCTTGATAATATAGGGGATATAGGTCAATTATTTAACCCTTACAGAGGTTAAATAGAGATTCACTACACGTCAGCAGGCGTGAGAATCCCTGATTTTAAGCGATTCTTGAGATTTCAAATTTCAATGTATTGCAATACAAATCAGCCGAATCTCTACATTTTCAGATAAATAAAAAGAGATTACGGATATAAGAGAAGAGCTACTTCACAGATGAGTAGCTCTTCTTTTTTTATTCTTTCACTTCAATTTATTCATGAAAATAGTAAAATCTTTTGAATGAATAATTGAAGTCCAAAATGCAGGCATTAATCAGCCTGCATTTTCTATCTAGCATTTATAGAGTAGATATAAGCTATATAACAAGCAAAATCTCCTATTTGCTTTCTGTTATCCTCTATAGCATCAAACCATGAAACGTCCACACCTTCTTGCCCTAGATAACGACTAAGAAGCTTTAGACAATATATTACTCGCTCATGCTTTGCTGTTCTACCTTCATCTTTTTGTTGACGCTCTTCACGTTCCCAAAGCAACCACTGGCTACGAATATGAGCATAGCTTATACTAGCTTGCAAAAAATCAGACCATACTTCTAAAATTTCCTCATCGTTACCAGTATTGTTTAGAATTGTCTGATGAATGTTTTGACATTCTTCAAAAGTTAGAGCATCTTTAGCACTTAAAAATGCTTCATAATTTATCAGTTGCATTTTAACACCTCGTACTATTTATTTTTATATAAATAGCAAACTAATCTTCAGATACACTATTTGATTCAATTTCTTTCGTCATTGTCGTAAACCCTTGCGACCAAATAGATTTTACACTTTCACCAATTGGTTTCCCGTCCCGTTCTTCCACTTCAATTATTAGATTATCACTCTTTATAAATTCTCTAAGATTAGGCCTAAATCTCATTATAACTGCCACATCTTGCATTCTACCACTTACTAACAAACTACCATTTTTATAATAGTCTATCCCATATAATCTTTCTGGTACTCGATAACTTTTATCCTTGTAGTCTGGGAACTTTGCATTGTCAATTTCTTCAAGAGGCGTATCTATTTGTTTACAATAGTCTTTAACTTTCCTAATCAGCTCACTAAACCTTTCTAGAGGCACTTTTTTGAACGAAAGTATACGATAAACTCTTACACCACGTTGTCTAACATATTCTTCAAACGCTTCTCGTTCTCCTGCACTTTGTTTATAATAGTTCTTTATCACAAGTTTATCATTCTCTAGGATATATTCTAATTCTGAGTATTTTGTTACATAATTGACTACGTTTCTAAAAAATAACATCATTATACACCTTTCCAAAGAAACTACCTAGTTATAACTAGATAGTTCCCATTTTTTATTCCCCAAAGACTCCTACTCTCACTGTACGATGTAATTTCTGAGTCTCTAATAGATGAATTGTTTGAATGACAGATTGATAAGTAGCATTTGCTTGAATAGAAGCAAGACTCTTTTGCATAACTTCTTGACTATACTCGACCTTATCACGGTGTTTCTCTTCTGCTAATAAGTTTGCTGCCTCTTTAAAATTATCTGCTCTATAAGTTTCTAAATAACTATAAAGTAAATAAAGGTCATTCATATTAAAGTAAGTTTCTGGAATTTCTCTTTTATATGCCAAAAACTGTTCATCTTTCATCAACTCAATACCTTTTTGGCGATAAGCATTAGAAGCATCATTATTCGCAGCATTTGCAAATTCTTTTTTTGCGATGTGTTTATACACTGCTTTTACAATCAGAACAAGTGGAGAAAATAGAAGCTGGAAAACCCCATAGGAAATCGCTCCCCATATAATATACTCAAATAACGAGAGTACAGTTCCTTGAATAATTCCTAACAAGAAGCAAAATGCTATAAAACCTAATACACTTAAATTATATACTTTTTTAAGCTTGCCATAGTTCCCCATAATACCACTATATGCTTTATTTTGTTCTGCTGAAATAGCTTTATTTAAATCAGATACAGCTTTTAAAACTTGGAAACTATATCCAAACATTTCAATCAATTGTTCTCTACTATATTTGTTCATACTTCAAATCTCCTATAATTAATCACCCTTAATTTAGTTTTTCCTCTTAATAAATAATCCTGCTAGACCAATCATTGCTAATAATCCGTAGCCAACTGTAACAATTGAATTTGCTACCCTAGAATTTTCTCCTGTATTTGGTAACGCATATTGTTCTGCTGATTTATCTGCCGGCTTGTCTGCTGGCTTATCCGCTGGTTTATCTGCTGGCTTATCCGCTGGCTTATCCGCTGGCTTATCTGCTGGCTTATCTGCTGGCTTATCTGCCGGCTTATCCGCTGGCTTATCTGCTGGCTTATCTGCCGACTTATCCGCTGGCTTGTCCGCTGGCTTATCCACTGGCTTATCTGCTGGCTTGTCCACTGGCTTATCTGCTGGCTTGTCTGCTGGCTTGTCCACTGGCTTATCTGCTGGCTTGTCTGCTGGCTTATCCGCTGGCTTATCCGCTGGCTTGTCCGCTGGCTTATCCGCTGGCTTGTCAATGATAGCACTTGGATCCAACTCTGGCAATTCATCCTCAACTGGTGCGTCTTTTGGTGTTGCACCAATACCATCCGGATTTTGTTTTGTATTCAAATCACTTGGAATGTCAGCTGTGATATCCAATTCTGGCAATTCATCTACGGTTGGAGCTACTTTTGGTGTCGCACCGATACCGTCAGGATTTTGTTTTGTATTCAAATCACTTGAGATGTCAGCTGTGATATCCAATTCTGGCAATTCATCTACTGTTGGAGCAACTTTCGGTGTTGCTGAAATGACACGGTTACCATCAGTATATACGTTTAGCATCTTATCGATTGAGAAGATATCTGATTTGTGTTTGTGGTCAGCTTGAGCTTGTGTCAAACGAGCTTTGGCATCCGCTAAGTCTTGCTCTGCAACTGTGATGCGTTGTTCCACGTTTGTTCTATCGGCTTCTGCCTGTGTTAAACTCGCACGCAATTGTGGTAATTGCGCGTGGACACGCATAGCGTCATCACGTTTGCTTGTTGCCGCATCAATTTCACTTTGAATTGTGTTGATACGTGCAGTTACATCATTTACACGTTCTGTTGCTTTATCCAACTCTTTTTGTTTTTGGATAACTGCATTTGCTTTATCTTGAGCTGTTGCTGTTAGTGTAGCTAAATCAGATTTTGCTTGATTTAGAGCTGTTGTTGCATTCGTACGTGCTGTAGCAATATCATTCAATTGCGCGTTTAAAGCATCCAACTCTTGAGTCAAATCAGCTTTCTTCGCAACTAACACGTCACGTTCGCGCTCTTGTGTCGCTTTTTGAGCTTTCAAAGCGTCTAACTCTTCTTGCATTTTTGGTCGGTCATCGATGATTTGACGTTTAACAAACACATAATGAGTGTCTGCGATAAACTTCATCTTTTTGCCGTATAATGTTGGGTTCATTGGGTCATCTTGTTTGAAGTTGTTACTATGGTCCAAATAATCCTTCTCATCTTGACTTTGGTTTAGGGAATAGAACATTTGGTCATCTTCATTCCATTCATAGGTTGAACCTTTGTGCGCACTAGCATTGAATGAACCGAAATAAGTTGTTTTGTCTTTTCCGTCAATGGTTGAAATGGCAACACCCATTTTGCTACCGGTCGGTGTCAATAGGTTTTGTCGGTGTCCATAATCTAAACCTCGCACGTTATTATAGTCGGAATACCAACCTAACAACATTTCATAGGCTAATGTTTCATTCGTTACAATATGGTCAAATGTTAAATATTCACCATCACGACCAATGATTTGTTCTGATGCTCCGCCGAAAATGTTTTCAACGTTCTGGTCTGGTTGCACCCCTTTGATATAGCCCGGTTTGTTTGTTAAACTTGTACGGTGTGACAATACGCCTGTTTTCTGCATTTCATCAGCACGTTTTTGCGCGTATGCAAGGTACTCATCGTCAACTACCATATCACCCTTCAAATTGTTATTAACACGTAGTTGATTAAGCAATTTGACAAAGGCGTCTGAAATACCTTTGTTATCTACCTTGTAACGGTATGTTGGGCGTTCTTTGTATTTACGAGTTGTCCAATCATATGGCGCTTTCTTATAGGCTGCTAAAGCTTCTGCGAAATCAACCATATCTTTAGTTGCGTCAATTTCTTTGATATCAACACCTTGGAAATTAACTGGTTCCATTTGGTTGTTACGGAAGAACCCATGGTTATACTCATAATCATTAAGATTATCATGAACTGTGTGATTACGTTCATCAGGGTTCAAATCTGTTGAAATAACTTTAACTCTATAGTTATCGATTTCCCCTTGTTTAGCAGCAATTTTAGTGTCTGTAGCTGTGATTTGTGCACCTTTAGCGTTCAAATCATTATCAACGTTTGAAATTTTGCTAGTTGTGTTTGTGATGTTTTTACGTACATTAGCGTCTGTGATTGCGTCAAGGTCTGCTTGTTTCGTATCCACATCAGCTTTCTTAGTGTCACGGGCATTATCAGCCTCTGTTTTTGCGGTGTTAGCATTGTCTAGTGCTGTATGCGCATCACGTTCGGCATCTTTAGCGGTATTCAAATCGTTTGTTGCGTTTGTCTTGTCCGCTGTTTTGCTAGTGATAATATCGTTTTGAGCATTGATAATTTTGTTTGCGTTATTAGCAGTGTCGATGTCTTTATTGATTGAGTCAATTTTGTCATCAGCGTTTACCTTGTCAGCTTTTGCTTGGTCAACAGTACCTTGTTTTGCGTCGACATCAGCTTGGGCTTTGTTTACTTCAGCTTTTGCTGCGTTCACATCTGGTTCGGTAACATGAACAGGAGTCGTCTTCAGCGTAGGCTTGGGTTGACCAGAATCCACCTCTTCTGCTTGGACAGTTGTATTTGCAACACCAGTCCCAACAAGAATAGTTGTCAAACCAGCGCTTAATAAAATATCTTTTTTCTTCATATTGGCTCCTTTTTATTTTTTTGTATAGTATACAGTAAATAATCCCCTTTTTGGAACTTTCTATTATAAACAGTATAATTTTATTCCTTATCTTGAGTTTTAAACAAAAATCTACTAAAAACAGTAGATTTTTTCAAAATTGTAGAAATTTAAGTTATAATAAAATAAATCAAGACTAAGGAGACTATCGTGGAATTCAAACACTATGGAGAAATCATTCAAAAAATCCGTCAAGATCGTAATATGACCCTCAAAGAAGCTGCTGGAGATATCATTACTCCCAATAACCTCAGTCGTTTTGAAAAAGGATTAGCTTCTGTCAAAGTCGATACTTTTTTTGAAATTTTGAGTAAACTTAATTTAGATATAGAAGACTATGTAGAAGCTTGTCAGATTCAAAATGAGAATGCCCAAAGAGCAAAGCAAATTATAAATGCATTAATTAAAAATGATCGAATAAAAGCTAGAAAAATACTAGGAAAGAAAAGTGACTGGGAAAATATCATAGTGTATTACACACTAAAATTAGCCATTTTAAATCAAGTAGATAAAATGGATGAATTGACTCCTGAGGAAGCAGAAACTATTAATTACTTGGTCGACTATATATTTAGTATTGATACTCTTTATATTCATGATTTTACTGTTATTGAAGTTCTTTTGGGATATAAGGTTCAGTGTTTTGAGTTAAAATTCCTTGAATACCTCGAAAAGATAATTCTTAAAGGATTAGAAGAAACTAAGTATGTAACTTTAAATTTTCCTCGCAAATATGCTGCAACTGGAATGTATTTAGCTAGAACATATTCTCGCTATGGCTATTATGATAAAGCTGAAAAACTCATCTATAAGTTGAAGATAAATATATCTGAAAAATTCTCTCATGAGTATTCAATATATCCCCTATTTTATTTAAACATATACGAAGTTTACAATCTACTTCGACAAAATAACCCTAAGGCTATTGAACGAGCTAATACTCTTCTTCACTACATTGACGCTCAAAACGACCTCTTCCCACTAGCAAATACGTTTGAAGTAAAGAACATATTCGTCAAAGAAGTTCAACGACTGAATAAAACTGGTATTCCATTCCCTACAGAAGATGAGGAATAACTATCCACATCAGTTTAGAGCAAAACGTTTATAACTTCAAAGCACCAAAGTCACTTGACTCTGGTGCTTTTTTGACTTGATTTTAAAGAAAAACCCACCAAGCTGAGTTGATGAGTTTCAAATCTATTTTCTAAATTTCCACTGGCTATATATACCGAAACCGATAATCCAGATAGCTGAGCCGATTGCTCCGACAAATGTAGACTCTTGTAAAAAGAGGGTCACAAAGACAAAGGCAAAGAAGAGCATGGTTAAAGGATTTAGGAAGCGATAATGGGGCATGAGATAGCCATCCGCCATAAAGTCTGGTGACTTGCGGTATTTAAGATGAGCCACCATAATCAAGATATAGATAGCGATATAGACACCTGATGACGATGCCGTAATCAAGGCAAAGGCATCCGAAACTCCTGGCAAGACCTGACGTGGATTTTGTCAATTATTTTTCACGAATATTACTATAGATTAAAGTTGAAAAACTTTAATTTTTTCTTTTAGAAAACAAAAAAACAGCCAAGAAAAACTCAACTGTTTGCATTTTTAATATTGCATGAAAATTTATGCAACAACCCATTCTAGTTAGTTTCAGGTACCTGAAACTAACTTATCTAACGGGGCTACGCCCCGACTCCCCTTTTTCTTTATGAAAAAAATTTTTTTCTTATCTCTTGCCCATCTCTTATCTTATTTCCCTAAAGGGAGTATAACCTAAAAATTAACACCTTGTCAAGTGTTTTTATGTTACGTTTTTGTTAATTTTTGATGACATAAACTCATTTGACCTTAACTCCCTTCGCCACGCGTGGCACTCAAAAAAAAAAATATATATATATAAGAGATGGGCGTCATGAGATAAATCAACATATAGTTGTTAAATACAACTATTACTCCTGTAGAATAAAAATTATTCTCCTCCTTAATAAGAAAGGTCAAAAATATGACATTCACAGTCAAATCATCAAGCTATTATAGCTCAGAAAATGCTGAGAAACTTCTTGGAAATGAAACAACTTATATTGTAGGACTGCAAATAGAAACACAGTATGAATATAAAGACGATAAGCGGACAGATAAAGTTATTGGTTATCAGATTTGGATTGCTACGGATACTCATAATCCTTTTAAAGTGAAGTTCCTTCCAGATAACAAACCAGATTTATCTGAATTTAACATTGGTGAGAAAATAGCATTTGATAAATTAGAAGCAATTCAGATTAAATCAAATGCGTATTTCCGTGCCACAGGCATTCACAAAGCTTAGGGGGTAGTTTATGACTATCCCTATTAAAATGCCTATGTCTGAAAATGAATTAGCTAAATTCATTACAAGCAATCTCAACAATACACTAGATATCAACGGAGAAACGAGCTTTACAAACTCTTTCTCCATTTCTTTAGAAGCAGAAGATAAGGGAATGTTTTTCATTCCCAATCTTCCTGTTTCCTATGTTTTAGATAAAAACCTGTATTTTAAGATAGCAGATATATGTTCTGGCATCCTTTACCCTTATAAAACGCTTATGTTACAAAGTAATGCAATTTTTATCCCCTACAAGACAGGTGACCCTAATCTTGCTAGAGGTTTTTTCTTCCCTTGGGTAAATGGCATTCCAACTCGACTAACTATTCCTGATATCCAACATTTTATAAATCAAGAAGTTAGTGAGATTAGGGTTCCGCTCATGTCAAACCAAGTTAGTATCAATCTAAATGATGTTGTTCATTTAGCTATCAGTGGTTCATCTGGTTCAGGAAAAAGTTATTTCCTAGAATACCTTATTCGGTGTATTCGGAAAATAACTGACGATATTGTAGCAGTAGACCCTAAACGTGCCGATATTTATTCTCTAGGTCGTGAATTAAATCTGTCTGTCCTGTCTCCGAAAAGAGGGGCTAACTTAAATAGTTTTATCACAGAAGTAAATGAAATTCTGGGGGATGCTATCAATAAGATTTACGAACGTCAAGAAATACTTTTAGAAAACCCAAAAGCTACATTAAAACGCAAATATATTATCATAGATGAGCTACTTGCTCTTGTTCAGGGTTCTTCAAAACAAGCACGAGATACGTTTGCACAACTATTAGGAACTGTGGCTCTTCTAGGTAGAGCTACCAAAGTTTCACTTATCCTAGTTTCCCAACGTTTTGATGCTACCGCATTTGGAGGAAATCTTGCAGTTAGAGAACAAATTAACTGTTCTATTATTTTGGGAGAGATAAATACTAACACCACTCAGTTTTTATTGCCAAACGCTCATATTGAAAATATTGTTGTCCCTAGCGGAATAGGAACAGGAATTGTCAAATTTAGTGATGGAAAGCATGACAGCAACATCATGCCACTCCTCACCCCATACTATAACAAGAGGTGCTTATGATAAACAAGTATAATCTATTCAAAATCTTATGTATAGGAACTGTAGTAAGCTTTTTCCCTATATTTATACTTATCTTGATTCAACAGAATCTGAACATTGAAATTAATTATCAAAATGTTGTTTTTCTTTTCTATCCTTTGATAATTTTTTCAATCCTACTTTTCTCTTTTTTCCTTTATCACTGGTTTAAAAGTGATATAAAATACATGCTCAAAGGATTACGAGCAACCTACGAACTGAGAAAATTTGCCCATTTTGAATCCGATTCTATTCTCGATACTCAAAATAAACAGATTTCTACTCAAAAATCAATCGTCAACAAGGCCAATCGTTCTTTGTTAACCTTATCGATGATTTATACAGAAGATGGGGCTATATTACGGTGGAAAGTTCCAAACAATCACGAAAGTTTCTTGAAAGTACAAGAAATATTCCCTGCTATTAAAGCAAAATTACACACTATAGAACCCGAATTGTTCTTTACCAACATAGCGCCTAGTGACGGTCGTTGGTATCAAGCAACAGGCTCTTACAATTAAAATCGGTGGAAGGACTTTGTCAAAGACAAAAAGTCCTTCCACCATTTTTTTATATTACAAAACTGTGCCAATGATACTACTTACTCTAAATATCCTTAATACTAACAATCCTGCGAGACTGGTCTTGGCATTGTCTCGCATTCAAACTGTGCCAATGTGCCAAAAACAAAACGAAAGGAAAGGAAATTCTTGAAATGTCTTCAGAGAAAAAAACAAATAAAAAAATCCCTAAACAGCGTGCAATCATGTATACACAACAAATGCGACTAGCTATTTTATCTGATTGGAAAGAAGAAATTGATAGAATCGTTAAGCTATTAGAGCCATTACTCTGGGCAGGCATTTTACATGATAAAGATGTTAATGAAGATGGAGAAACTGTAGAACCCCATATTCATCTCATGATGTATTTCAAACATGCTCGTAGTCCACATAGCATAGCTTGGGAAATTAATGAACGAAATGGTAAGCGTGAAGATTCTCAAATCGAACGATTAGAATTCTTCAAGCATCCTAATAATGGTTTTAGTTATCTTGTTCACCAAACTAAAGATGCTCAAAATAAATATCAGTACCCTATTTCGGAAGTAATAAGTAACTTTGATTTTGCTAAAAAATTAGAAAACATTCGAAAACAAGTAGAGCGAAACCAAAGTAAAAAAGAAGGGGAACTAATACGAGAATATCTAGATATGCTTTATGACGGTTTATTAACTCTAGAAGAGATTGAATCTGAGCTAACGGGAAGTCAATATGCAAAAGCAAGTACGCGACTTAAAGCTGTTGCCGAAAAAAGGCAAGAAAGATTAGGAAGAGAATTCCTGAATCGTATGAAGTATGAACAAAAGACAAAACAAGTAGTCTATATCTATGGTGAGTCTGGACTTGGTAAGACAAGACTGGCTAAGACTTATGCAGAAAATAAAAATACCTCTTATTTTGTAACAGGCTCAAGTCGCGATCCTTTTCAGAGTTATCAAAACCAGGAAACTATCATTATTGACGAACTGCGACCAGATAGCTTTCGATATGATGACCTTTTGAAAATTCTAGACCCTTATA
Organism: Streptococcus sp. 27098_8_76; assembly: GCF_041432315.1. Classification (GTDB taxonomy): domain Bacteria; phylum Bacillota; class Bacilli; order Lactobacillales; family Streptococcaceae; genus Streptococcus. The sequence continues at coordinate 79,157 of NZ_JAPVZI010000010.1, forward strand.
ATTTCGATGTTTTCTTACCTTCTAGATATATAGATAAAGCATTAACCGCTGAACTAATCTTCATAACTAGCCCTTACTCACCAAAGGAGTTGTATGATAATTTTCAAACCAGTAAACGAATTGACCGTTTCGACCAGCTAGAACGACGAATACAAACAGCCATACTAGTTGAAAAGGATAATATCTTTTATACACACTATAACAATGAGAGTCGGGAATACGAAAAAGATGACAGCAACTTTTTCACGAACCCCTTTGAGTCTCAGTCAATACATCATGCTAATAGCTTCTTCACACAGTTTGAAACAACTATTCAAAGAAAGGAATAACAATAATGAACTCAGAACTATTTGAAATTAAAAACCTACTACTAAATCTCTTACAAATCCTACAACAGGAAACCCACATCTTCAATTATTGTGGTCTATATACCCAAAAAGACCTGTTGAATCTCCTTCAAATTTCTCCGAATACATTGAAATCTTGGGAAGAGAAAGGACTAAAACGACTGGAACCACCTATAGAAGGAACCAGAACTGTTTACTATAAACTTGAAAATGTTCTCCAATTCTTAGAGAAATAACATGAATTATGCTAAAATAGAACTGTCTGTTATGTATAGAAAATGTTCTATTTTAGCCTTTTTATTTTATATCCGTATAATGAAAGGGCATTATGACATCTGAAACTATAACTTACAATAACAAAAAAGTTATTAAAAAAACAAATTCAAACGGAGAGGTTAGTTATATTTTACGAGGCCTTTACTTAGGTATCGATGAAAAAACAGGCAAACAAGTAACAACGTCTATAACAGCTAAAACACTACGGCAACTTGACCGTAAAATCCTAACGGCTAGAGTTAATTTTGAAAAAGCAGGTGGAACGAGGAAAGAAGATAAACAATTATCCACTTTTTCTGAACTTGCAGAAGAATGGTTCAATAATTATCAAGTTTGGGTTACTTCTCATAATACAATCAATAGAGTGAAGGGATACGTATATAATTACATCATCCCTGCATTCGGGGATTACATTCCTGAAAAAATCACATCTGCCGACATTCAAAGATGGGTTAACAATCTCGCCCAAAAAGCTAGAACATCGATTGAATCAGGGAAAAAACGTGCTGAAAAAGGTAGTGCAAAAGACTTTGGAGCAGTCACTCACAAACTTAGTGATATTTTCGATTTTGGCATCACACATTTTGGATTAACTAAAAACCCAGTGAAAACTATTAAAATCCCTCCAAAGCCTAAATTAGCTTCTCGTAGAACTATGGTCTTACATGATGAAGAATTAAAAACATGGTTAGCATTCTTAAAAACTTTACCTAATAACAGAGCTAATCGACGATTTATTACCATCTGCAATTCCTTACTCGCTTCTGCATTGCGAATCAATGAACTTCTAGCATTAGAAATAAATGACTTGGATTTCACAAACAATGAAATTATTGTAAATAAAACATTGATGTGGAAAAGTGCAAATAAGAAACTTGGTACTAAAGGATGTATGATTTGTAAACCAACCGCAAAAACCGATTCTGGTAATCGTCAGGTTCCCGTTCCAAACTCTACTCTCACTGACCTTAGGGATTTCTACACAGAAATGAATAACTATTTCAAAAAGCAAGGTCTACCTCAATCCAAGTTAATCTTTCCAACGATTTATGGAAATTATATGTGCGATAGAAACGAACGTGCTACTTTAAAAAAACGACTAACTTCTCTTGGTTTACCTGATTACGGTTTCCATATTTTCAGACATACTCATGCTTCAATGATGTTAAATGCTGGGGCAAACTGGAAAGAACTACAAGTTCGTATGGGACATAAATCTATCAACACAACTATGGATACATACGCCGAGTTAGCACCGAAGAAGAAATTAGAGGCAGTAAATATTTATTTAGATAAAATAGCTGAACTATCTACTTAATCGTCTCTACATTTGTCTCTACATTTTTTCTTCAACAAATTACAAAGCCTTTAAAATAAAGGTTTTGAGGGGTTATATAGAACTCTGTCTACTCCTTACAGAAGTTAAGTAAGCATTCAATACGAATCAATACAGAAGAAAAACGCTGTTCCAAGCGTTTTTTTCTTTTTGTTAATTATCTTATATTTCAATTCAGACTCTACTTATCCTACAATCTTTTTTTGTAAAGCTGATTTGAATCAGGTAATTTTAGCACTCTACTTAACCAATGTCATCATTGTTTACCTGTATTATACATGATGTGCAAAATGGAAATTGGTAACACGGATTCTAATTTCAGTAAAATGAACTCAAGACACAAACACACTCTGTGGCAATATCAAAACAAAAGCTTGAAAAATCGAAAGGGTTGTGTTAGAATGAACTTACAATGTGAGTAAAGTTACAGCATATGTAACTAAAAAAGCCCCACCGTGCCACCGATGGGGTTTTTTGCTACCCTCTAAAAGGGTTAATCATTACTTCTTACGTTTCTTAAGCCATAACTTGAAAAGCTCAGATAACACGTTAATAAGTAACGGAGCTAGAAACACTGTGAGTAAAGTTTCTAACATATGTAACACCTCCCTTCCTTAAATTGAGGGGGCCAAAATATTATATCATCAATATCACGTAATTCCCAAACAAAAACGCCTTCCTAAGGCGCTATTTTTTCTTGAACAAGCGAATGTAATCCTGTTTGCTATGAATAATATCTGATACAAAGACAGCTTTTCTGTCCTCTAAAATATGATAGAAGGCTAGGTAATCGCCTAAAATGATGCATCGAGTTTTGTGGGGTGGGTATATAATAACTCCTACTCTTTCATCAGCATCAAATCCTGCTTCCGGGAAAACTTCAAGACGTTCCAATCCGTAAAGAATATTCTTAACTGTGTTTGCTCCTGCCTGTTCTGAAAAGTAGTTAGCTGAGATATAATCTTTAATACCTCTTAGCTGTTCTTGTACCGTTTCGGAGATAATAAGGCTATATACGTTCTCGTTAAATTCCAAGGTTAGCCCTCACTTCATCAAGGCTGTAAGTTCTTCCATGTTCTAAATCGTCAAAGCTACGGGCAATTTCAGCACGCAACCCTGATAGAAGTTCTTCTCTTTCTTTATCTACTTGAGTTTCAAATGGCAAAGCTTTATTTTCTACAATGTGTTCTAAAAACAAGTTAAAACTGGCTGTCATATCAAGATTTTGCGCTGTGATAATAGCTTTAGCCTTCTCTAACAAGTCTCTGTTAGTCTTAAAGTTTACCTGTGTATTTTTTTCTAAAACATTCATAGTAGTACCTCCTTTTAGACTATTATATCACTTTAAACTATACAGGTCTAGCTGCGTATGGATACTTATAGCTGTATGCTTAAAAGCTATTGTAAAATGTTAAAAAAAGCACTAAGGGAAAGCGCCCCAAAGTGCTCAATATCAAGGCTCTAAAGCCTATCTGATTCAATAAAATATTACAACATTTTGTTATCTTGCAGTAATTAGGTATAGAAAAACAGGCCTAAGCCTGCTCTAAATCTAACTTGATTTTCTCCAAAACTATTAAATTCAAATAAGTTGAGAAAACTTAAAGGGTAACAAAAAGGAACTTAAAATGATGAGTTCAGCAGGCAAGGAACTAGCACGGTCAAACGTGCTTTTTTTATTGCTGATAGGTTCATTATATGACGTAGTATATAAAAGGCAAAAATAACTCATATCAAAAAGCACTTAGATTTCT